>JAIVWA010000007.1:0-25112 GCA_049190255.1 Gammaproteobacteria bacterium
CGTGTCATAGGTTTGGTGTTTCTTATTTTTTGTCTGGCCCCTCGCCGTTTAAATCCGCATTCCCCATTCCGAATTCCGCATTCATCTATTTGTATCCTTCTTTTTTCAAAAGTTCCTGGTGCCAGTGCGCAAATTGGTACATCCCGATAAAGCGGTCATCATCATTGATAATGCCGATGGCCATTTCCAGGACCCCCCTGCCATAGGCATTGCTGTATTCCTCAGAACTGCGCGATTGAAGAAATTCCCGAACAAGCTCCTGGGTGGTGCGTTTGGTTTGATCCTTGCGGATATCGATGGGATCTTTCGGCTCCTCGAACGGATCCCATTTATCGTAGCCTTTTTTAAGAATGTGCTTTTGGCGTCGTGGCGCCATGCTGTCAAATATGGCTTTTTTGCGCATATCGGTTTCTTCAGGAGAAAATTCACTCATTTCTTTTTCCTCGAACGGCGTTTGGGCTGCGGTTCCTCCACCGGTTCTTCGGCGACCCCGAGAAATACTTCATTAAAATCCATTATCATGGCCGAGGATAATGGAACGAGCAGATCCACCAGCTTGACGTTTCTGGATTCGATATCTCGCAACAACTCGGCCGATATCTGCTGCAGCTGGGTGTGGACGGCATCCAGATTAACCGTCGGATATTTCTCCCCCTGCTTGAATCCCGATTTACCGCAGGTGTGACCGGCGCCGCCGATGGCGGTGGGGATTCCATAAAAGCGACAGGTGAGAGGCCGATAATCATAAAGTTCGCACAGATCTTCCTCGTTCAAAAGCGGACAGCGAACCCGTTCAAGTGCCATTTCGGCAAGTAGTTCACCCTCATTTCTTCCGGACTGGAGCTCTTTAAAAGCCTTGCGTTTGATTTTATAAATCCCGCGGTCCGCACGGTTGGCTTTTTCAACAAGCTCAACCCTGGTGGCACCCTGAAACTTTTCATTGAACTTGTGATGAAGATAGAGTGCTTCGATGAGCGTCAGATCAAACAGGGCAAAACAGCAATCCGCACATTTTTCCTCGCACTTAACACACTCGGCATGGGCTGCTTTGACCCGATCAAAAGCCGCCTCCGCTTTTTCAACCAGCGCTTCGTATTTATCAAAATAAGGTTTAAAGTTGATGTCCATGGTTCCGTCTGTCGCTCCTTTTTAAATAAGGTTCAAAGGTTCACGGTTCAAAGTTCAGGGTTGTGTGGGTGCATTTTGAAAGCTTAACCTATGAACCCTTGAACCCTGAACCCAGAACGGTCCTTTTTTTGATGTTTCACGTGAAACATTTACTTCCCAATACAAAACTGGCTGAAGATTTGATCCAGCACGTCCACTTTGACATTGGTCCCGAGGATTTGGCCCAGTGAATCGATGGCCTCCTGAAGATGGATGGCAACCAGCTCCATCGGGGTGCCTTGGTCCAGCGCGCGATTAATATTCTCGGCGGCCTCAAGGCTGTCCTCCATGAGCAATTTTTGCCTCACATTGGGTACGATGGCCGCATCCAAATCAATGGGCTCTTTTCCGAAAGCGGTTGCGATGATCTGGTCCTTGAGAGGATCGATGCCACGGTCATACAGCGCCGACGTATGGACACACGCCATTTCCCCCCAGGTTGGGGGCAATTTGACAAGATCATCGCCATTGACCAGATCGATTTTATTTAACACAATAATGAACGGCTTAGAGCGTATGCGTTCAAATATGTTGGTGTCATCGACCGTCAATGGGCGGTGGGCCTCAACCATGAAAAGAACCAGATCGGCACTATTAATATTTTCAACGGTTTTTTCGATGCCGAGGGTTTCTATGGGGTCCTGCGTGTCATGGAGCCCGGCGGTATCGGTAAGGATAATCGGAAAGCCCTGGATATTTAATGTTTCTTCAACTATATCCCGGGTGGTTCCGGGCCAGGAAGTAACAATCGCCCGCTCCTTTTGAACCAGGCAATTGAGCAGGCTTGATTTTCCCACATTGGGCCGGCCGGTCACGGCAACCTTTATCCCGTCCCGCAGAACCTTACCTTCGGCATGCTGGCGAATCAAGGTGCGCAGAGGCTTGACAACTCCGGCTTCAATCTCTCTGGCAGCTCTTAGGGGTTGGGCGATGTCCTCAACGTCATCCGGAAAATCAATGGCGGCTTCGGTTCGGATTAAAAACTCGATCAGATATTCCCGAATCTGCTCCACCGAACTCCTTAGCTTGCCATCGACCTGAGCGCTGGCAACCTGCAGGGACTTATCCGTACGGGCGTTGATAATATCAATTACCGCCTCGGCCTGGGTCAGATCGATCCGACCATTTATAAAAGCTCTCTGGGTGAATTCTCCGGGCTCGGCAAGGCGGGCGCCGTGTTTCAGCACCAATTCCAGAATGGTGTTCAATGCCACCTGGCCGCCATGGGCGTTGATTTCGACCACATCCTCTCGAGTATAGGATCGCGGAGCTTTCATAACGGAAAGCAGGACCTCATCAACAATTCGCCCGCTAGCGGGATCAACGATATGGCCGTAGTTCAAACGATGGGATTGAAAACCATTGCCAGACGGATCTTCCGGGGCAACGAATTTGGCTGGGGAGGATAAGGGTTGTTTTTCAGCGCAAGAAAAAACTGCCGCGGCAATCATAACGGCCTTGGGCCCGGATAGTTTAATGATTCCGATTCCACCCCGGCCGCCGGGTGTCGCGATGGCTGCTATAGTGGAATTATCCATAACTATTGCGACGGCTGCCTGCTGTGCTCGCTATTTTTTTTAGGAAATATGACCAGCTTTCGCATATAGCCCTCGCCCCGGCTCTTTGTCTGAACGTCAGGATCATCCTTTAATGCCAGATGAACGATGCGGCGGTCGTAACCGTTCAGTTGACCCAGGGAAATAGGCTTGCGCATGCGTTTGGATTTATCCGCCAGACGCATGGCCAGTTTTTCCAGATTGAGTTCTCTGGTTGCCAGATATCCTTCAACATCCACCTGGACCCTGATTTTGTCATTATGGTTATGGTGTTTATTGACGATTTTATCCACCAGGGACTGAATGGCCTCAAGCGTTTGTCCCTTCTTCCCAATCAGAACCCCGGCATTACCGCCGGCGACATTCAACCGCAGCCGGCCGCTGGTTTCTTCAGCCGCTATCGTCGCATCGGTGGTAATCGCATCGATGATGTGTTGCAATACCTCCTGCGCAAGGGCAACGGGTGTTTTCTCGAAAGTAGGGGGTTGCAAACCATCGGAAATATCAATTTCTGAAACGTGGGCATCCACATGAATCGCTTCCTCGCGAACCGGGGTATCATGTGTTTCAGGTTGGACATCGACGTCGGTTTCCGGGGGCCTTTCGGGCAAATGGACTCTTATTCTGGCCTTTCTCGCGCTGCCAAAACCGAAGATCCCGCTGGAGCCCCGTGATAGGACCTCGTAATTGAGTTTATCAGGCGCTATATTCACCTCGTCACAGGCACTTTTGACGGCTTTGTCGACATTTTTTCCTTCAAATTCCAACGAAGACATCCTGTAAAACCTCCGTTACCATAAAATCCGAGTAAAGAAATCTTATTTCTTCTAAATTTTTTGAGCCTTGTTTCTACTTATATTTTTTCTGAATATAATATTGCTGGGAAATCGAGAGAACATTGTTGACCAGCCAGTAGAGCACAAGTCCGGAAGAAAAATTAATAAAAATTACCGTAAAAATAAGCGGCATGAACATCATCATTTTCGCCTGGGTCGGGTCCCCCATGGGGGGGGACATTTTCTGCTGCAACAGCATGGTGGCACCCATGATAATCGTCAGGACCGGAATGCCGTAAGGGGGTTCCATAAAGGGGATGTGGTCTATCGGCAATCGTCCTAACCGGTCAGGAGCCGACAGATCATCGATCCACCAGAAAAAAGGGGCATGCCTCAGCTCAATCGCCTGATACAGCATCCGGTACAAGGCAAAGAATACAGGCAGTTGGACCACCATGGGCAGGCAGCCGCCCAGAGGATTGATTTTGTAGGTCCGGTAAAGGCTCATGACCTCTTCGTTCATTTTTTTCTTGTCGTTTTTATATTTCTCTCTGATCTCCTTCATCAGGGGCTGGATCTTTTTCATTTCACTCATAGATTTGTAGCTTTTCGATCCCAGGGGCCAAAGAACTAATTTGATTAAAATTGTCAGGATAATTATGGCTATGCCATAGTTGGGAATAACAGCGTAAAGCTTGTTCATTAACCAGACGCAGGGCTTGGCAATTATATCAAAAAAGCCGAAATTGAGGGCTTTGGATAGGTCATGCCCCACCTCGCCCAGGATTTTCATGCTTCGCGGTCCAAAGAAAAGTGAGTACTGATAGGTTTGCTGGGTGCCGGGCCGGATATCGCTTACCGGATTCAGATATTGGGCTTCGATCAGGCCGCCTTCTTTGACATACAGACGCATGCTGGCTTCCTCAGCTTGGTCGGGAATGAGACTGGTCATAAAATAGCGGTCCTGCAAGGTGATCCATTTTAAACTGCCCGTATAGGTGTTCTTATCGGCAATGTCATCTATATCGACCTCTTCAAGATCGTCATTGACAAGCGCGCTGGGTCCCTCAAAACCATAAACCCGTTTGTCATTCGGGACCTTGCCCTTTAAGGCAACATACAGCCTGTCCTGGATGCTTCGATCAGACCCGTTTTTGACAGTGACATCGAGTCCGATCACATAAGAATCCGGCGAAAAACGATACGCCTTTTCAATGACAACGCCATTGTCGGATTTCCAGAAAAAAGAAATCTTTTGTGATTCCGCCTTAACACGGATCGTATCAACATTAAGGTTGGTTGAAAAAGCTGCATTGTCAAGCCCGGCAATGCTTTTACCGTCATAGCCCAGTAAAACCGTTTCAAATATACTTTCCGGTGGAATGATTTCTTTTAGAGGCGAATCCTCGGCAACCGTTTCTCTGTAATTTTTCAAGATGAAGCTGGTCAATCCCGCGCCCTTTTCCGAGATCTGAGCCGTGTAAAGCGGAGTATCCACGGTAATGAATTTGGCGATTTCGCCGGGTTGGGCAACCGGGGTTTCCATACCGGCGGATTGGGTAAGCGTGGTTTCCGTACCGGCGCCTTCCTGCGCCGCAGTATAGGGTTGGGCCGGTTCTGTTTTTGCCGGGGGCTGTGCTGTCTTGGGCACAGATTTCTGAACCTCTTGTCGGTCGACAAAAAAGAACTGCCACACCAGAAAGACCGCGGCAGACAGGACAATAGCAATTAGCAAACGCGCTTGTTCCATTATCTTCTCCTAAAACTTATATAATTCTGAATTGACTGAGGGGCTTCGCCCCTGACTATCCCCCCGGGACGGGATAGAATTTCCGAGACGTAATAACTACACCTGTAGTCGAAATCGAATGTGTTCGGTTAAACGGGGCATGTTCTCCGTGGACTGATTGACCTAAAGGAGGGCTGGTAAGATCCGGTATATAGGACTCAGCATTAAAAATCCATTCCTCACAAATAACCGATTTAGTAATTTCCCGTTCAAAAATAAGGGCGGCCGTAACCGGCCTAGCAGTGGCTCTCATCGTTAACAGGTTCAGGGAACCGGATCAACACCGCCGGGATGAAATGGGTGGCATCGCAAAATACGCTTTATGGCTAACAGCAGACCGCGGAACGCTCCATGCCGCATGATTGCTTGATAGGCGTACTCTGAACAGCTGGGATGAAAACGGCAAGCAGGTCCCAGAAACGGTGACAGTGTGTATTGGTAGACCCTGATCAAAGCAACGAAAACAGTCTGAATTAATTTATTGACGATCTTCATATCCCGCTATCCGGTCAAAAATATCCTGTAATGATCGGTGAGCCATTTCTGAAGTAATTTCTGCACTTTGCCTTTTTACGATGATGCTGATATCCCAATTGCCGGATAAACAATGCCGGTTTAATCGAAAAAATTCACGCACAAGTCGTTTAAGACGGTTTCGCTCGACAGCCTGCCCAACCTTTTTCGTAACCGTCACACCCAACCGCGATCGATTGTACTGTGCATGTGAAAAATACGCAATAAATTCAGTATTTTGAACCCTCCGCCCGGATTTTGACAGAGCAATAAATTCACGTCGCTTGAGAATCCTGTCGGCTTTCGTGAAGGTAAAACGCAAGGGACAAGCTTCCATTTTGAGTTAGCTTCTAACCCGCCAGACGGACCCGGCCTTTGGCTCTTCTCCGGTTGATGATTCTTCTACCCGATTTGGTAGCCATACGTTTGAGAAAGCCGTGATTTCGAGCCCGTTTAATTCTACTGGGCTGGAATGTTCGTTTCATTGTATAAAACCCTTTAGTTATTATTTATTTTAACATGCTGTTATTAAATCTAATACGGATATCAACCGCTGGATGCCGGGCAATCTATGTTTACAGTAAAACCGTTATCATCAACCCACAACCCGCAACTCGTAACCCGCAACTCCATCTCTTTCCAATCCGAAATCTGAAATCCCAAATCGAAAAACTCGTACCATAAACCGAGAATATAAAGCACACACCGATTGCTCTGTCAAGAGCAAATATCTGAGATGAATGAAGTAAACCATTTGATTACTGGCCGATAACTTCAAAGATGTCAAATTGTTCCATGTGAAACTTCGGGTTGGGATAAATGACGATCTGCTTACCGATGGATCGTTCGAGGTGGGCGACGAGAGGATTTTCTTCACCGAGTAAGAGCTCCGCAATCTGGGGGTTGACCCTGAGAGTCAGCCGGGTGCCGTCCATATCATGAACATCGCGTAAAATTTCACGGTAAATGTTATAACAAATGGATTGCCGGGATAATAGATACCCTTCCCCGTCACAATAAAGGCAAGGCTCGCAGAGAATTCGGGTCAAGGGATCCCGGGTGCGCTTGCGGGTCATCTGGATCAACCCCATTTCAGATATGGGTAAAACGTGGGTTTTGCTCTTGTCTTTTTTTAGGGCTTCCTTCAGGGCATTATAGACTTTTTCTTGATTGCTTTTTTTCTCCATATCAATAAAATCGATAATGATAATTCCCCCCAAGTCCCTGAGCCGAATTTGATAGGCAATCTCTTTAACCGCCTCAAGATTGGTTTTTAAAATCGTTTCTTCCAGATTATGTTTGCCGACGTAGCGGCCGGTATTTACATCAATGGCGACCAGGGCCTCGGTAAGCTCTATCAAAATATAGCCGCCGGATTTTAGCCACACTTTTCTTTTCAAGGCCCGGGAAATATCACCCTCCAGGTTATAGGCATCAAAAACCGGTTCGGTGCCTTCATAAAAGACAACATGGTCTTTTAAGCTGGGCATGTAAGTGTCCAGGAAAGATAAAACCGCATCATAGGTTGGTTTTGAATCGATAACCAATTTTTCGACTTCCTGGATCAAGAGGTCACGAACAGCCCGTAAACTGATGGAAAGCTCCTGATGCAGCAGCGATGGCGCCGGTGCGGTTTCAAATTTTTTCTGGATGTTCTTCCACAAGTTGTTTAGAAATCCCATTTCATAGGCCAGCTTTTCTTCCTGCTCGCCGTCGGCAGCAGTCCTCACAATGTATCCGAAATCCTCGGTTCTTAATTTTTCCACCATGGCTTTTAAGCGCGCCCGTTCGGCTTCATCTTCGATCCGCCGGGAGATACCGATATGATCGGAATTGGGCATTAACACCAGGAAGCGTCCGGGAAGGGAAACGTAAGCGGAAATGCGTGCGCCTTTGGTCCCCATGGGTGATTTGGCCGCCTGGACCAGAATTTGCTGGCCTTCATGAATCAGCTCTTCGATGGTAAAATCACGCTTATCCAAAATTTCAGAACCGGAATTATCCTCGAGGCTGTCTTCGTCCTCTCCGGATTCCATTTCAAATAGTCGCTCATATTCCTTGAAATTATCAAAGAACACATCATCCACATAAATAAAGCCGGCCTGACTTAACCCGATATTCACGAATGCGGCCTGCATGCCGGGTAAAACACGCAACACGCGACCCTTGTAAATATTACCGGCAATGTCGGAGTCATCGCCGCGGTCAACATAAAACTCGGAGATCTCGCCGTCTTCTAAAAGAGCCACCCGGGTTTCGTGTTCGGCGACGTTAATGACAAGTTGTTTATACATACTGTCGCTTCGCTCCGTCATTTGATAATTTAAAATCGATCGTTCGACCCTGAGGCTCTCGACGGGTAGAACTCATTCAATTCCTAAATTCCTCAATCAGACCCGTGTCCAATTTTCATGCAATTCTACGACAGCT
The DNA here is from genome assembly GCA_049190255.1 of Gammaproteobacteria bacterium. Lineage (GTDB taxonomy): Bacteria > Desulfobacterota > Desulfobacteria > Desulfobacterales > JAFDCJ01 > JAFDCJ01. Next base: position 8,232 of record JAIVWA010000007.1, read on the forward strand.
AAAGATCCACAGCTATTTTTCCAAGCTGAATGACGAGGTCTGTCCTATCTTTTTTGATCCTTTAATTTAACTACCCTGGCCTGTTTAATTTGTTGCTCCGTCAAATCGAAGATATGGCGCAACACCTCTCCGGGCCTTATTGTCTTGCCCGGTTCTGATTTTAGCGTCATCTGCAAATGCGTTGAATCGGACAATTTGATATTTACTACCATATCCTTTAAATCTATCTTTTTCAACTTTCCTTTTCGATTCGTAAGGGTAATGGTGGCCTCGGAGCTGTTGCTAAAGGATGCTAATTTCTGCGTGTCAAAATCGTGCCCGGAAATTGAAATTTGATAGGCACTTGATTTGGCCGTATGGGCCCTGGATTTAAGGGGCGCCAGATGGCAGTCATGAATGATCAGACCTTCCGGAAGATGAGAGTTTAGTCCCTGAAGAACAGCATCCGGTTTGACAAAATCCGCTACGGCCAGGGTAAAGTGTTCCTGGTAGCTTTCAATACCGATGGGCAGGGGATCATCGAAGGAAATTTTAGGCTTGGGGTGAAATCCCTGTGAATATTTTAAAGGTATTTCAGCGCGTTTAAGCGCCCGCAGAAAAATATTGACCAGCTCAAGGTGACCGAAGTATTTGGCCTGATCCAGTTTGGAGTAATAGACGTTCAGTTTTTTAAACGGTGCGTCTTTGTCCAGCCCGACACCGGAATAGCGGACGAGTTCTTTTTTAAAGGCCTGATAGGTTCTGACATCGATTTCTTCAAAATCGCAGACACCGCACTGGTTGCAATCCTCCAGGCGGCAATCGCCTGTGAATTTGTTTTCTAAAGCATTTTCCCATTCCTGGCTTAGAAAGGATTTATCGACCCGGCTGTCGATATGGTCCCAGGGCAACGGTTCGTTGACATCCCGTTTCCTGACAGTAAAAAAATCAGGGTCGACACCGGTCTCTGCCATTGCCGCCTCCCAGGCCGGGTAGTTAAACTGATCGCTCCAGCCGTCAAACTTGCATCCTTTATTATAGGCGGCAATCAGCAGGCGGCTCAGCCGTCGATCCCCCCGGGCCCAGAGACCTTCCAGCCAGCTGACCTCCGGGTTTTGCCATTTGAACTGAATTCCGGGCAGCCGCAATTGATGATGTAGCCAGTTGATTTTTGACCTTGATTCTGCCAGTGAGAGCTGGCCGGCCCATTGGAAGGGGGTGTGAGCCTTGGGAATGAAGGTCGCGACACTGACATTGATCTTGCCCCAGCGGCCCTTGGGACCTTTGATTTTTCGCAGTTTTTTCACCAGATCCACCAACGCCCCCAGGTCCTCATCGGTTTCGGTGGGAAGCCCGATCATAAAATAAAGCTTGATCACCTGCCAGCCAAGGTCAAAGGCGTTTTGAACGGTTTTAACAATCTCGTCTTCACTGATATTTTTATTGATCACATCCCGCAGTCTCTGACTGCCGGCTTCCGGCGCAATGGTAAAACCGGTTTTGCGAACCTTTTTAATCAGCTTCATCAGTTCCGGGGTCAGAGTTCCGGCACGCAGCGATGGCAGGGAGACCGCGATATTATCAGATTCAAAGCTGACCATCAGCTGTTCAATCAGCGGGGCGATACAGCCGTAATCGCCGGTGCTCAGAGACAACAAAGATATGTCTTCATAACCGGTAGCGGCAATCGATTTGGCGGCCAGCGACAGTAACTGTTCCGGTGAGCGCTCACGCACCGGACGATAAATCATACCGGCCTGGCAAAACCGGCAGCCCCGGGTGCAGCCCCGGGAAACTTCCAGTCGCAGCCGGTCGTGGACCGGCCGGCCATAGGCTATAACGGGTTCTGCCGGAAAAGGGATGCTGTCCAGATCGCCGACAATGGCGCGCTGCACTTGGTTATAGTCTGGAAACCGGGGAGTTACGGTTTGAAAGCCGTTGTTATCAAAGCCGGGATCAAAAAAAGAAGGGATATAGACCCCTTCGATTTGCGACCATATTTTTAAAAGAGATTCCCTGCCGGCAGCGGTGTCTTTTTTCCAGTTCAGCCAGGCTTCGGCCATTTGCATGATAATGTCTTCACCGTCACCCACAACCATGGCATCAAAGAATTCCGCTACCGGCTCCGGGTTGCAGGTACAGGGCCCGCCGGCAATAACCAATGGATGAGCCGTATCCCTTTGCGAAGCCAGAAAGGGAATGCCGGCCAGATCGAGAATGGTGAGGACATTGGTGTAGTTCAGCTCATACAAAAGGCTGAAGCCGACAATATCAAAATGGTTGACCGGCTCATGGGACTCCAGAGAAAAGATTGGCCGGCCGGTGTTTCTAAGCTGGGCTTCCATGTCCACTGCGGGCGCAAAAACCCTTTCGGCCGCAATGTCCGCATGGGCATTCAGAATGTTGTAAAGTATCTGCATGCCGAAATGGGAGGTGCCGATTTCATAGAGGTCCGGAAACACCAATGCAAAACGAAGCTTCGCCCGGTTGAGATCTTTTTTGATGGTATTAATTTCCGAACCCAGATAGCGGCTCGGTCTTTCGACAAAAGGCAGTATTTCGTCCAGGGTGTCGTGCGTCATATGTCTGTCTTTAGAGTTTTAGTTGTGAATTCTTTGCATTATTTTGGCATAAAGACCCGTATTTTTTTAAGTTGCTACGGGTTTATTGGTGATTATCATTAAACAGATGAATTTGTCGATCCTCAATTACGTTTATCAGTTATCCATATTATTAATCCGCACCCGTCAAAGGAAGCCATGCAAGCAAAACGACATCTTTCTGAAATTCGAATCCAGCTTATTCTGTCCAGTTTTCTAATTGCTTTTCTATTGCTGTGGGAACCCCCGGCCGGTTTTGCGCATGAATTTAGTCGGGAAACCGCTGTTGTAAGGGCGGTGCGCAAAACCAGTCCGGCAGTGGTAAATATAAGCTCCGCTGTCCAGGTTCGCAAGCGGACCGGTCCATTTTCAGGATTCGGTTCTAATCCCTTTTTCGAAGAATTTTTCAAGGACTTTTTCGACCCGCGGTTTGAACGCCGGCGGAAGTATACCAGTCTGGGGTCCGGCGTGATTATTGACGGCAAAAAGGGTCTTATTCTAACCAATGCCCACGTCATTCAGAAAACCGGCACCATTAAGGTGGTCCTGGAGGATGAACGCGAGTTCGCGGCCAAAATTGTGGGTGCGGACCCTGATTCTGATCTGGCGGTGTTAAAAATTGATTCCGAGCAGGATCTGCCCGCCATTAAAATGGGCAGCAGTGATGATCTGATGATCGGCGAAACCGTCATCGCGATCGGAAATCCCTTCGGATTTTCTCACACCGTAACAACCGGGGTCATCAGCGCCTTAAACCGCAGTATCCGCGCCGAAGACCGCGTGTATCACGACTTCATCCAGATCGATGCCTCCATTAATCCGGGTAACAGCGGCGGGCCGCTTTTGAACATCAACGGAGATCTGATCGGCATCAATACCGCCATCTACGCCAAGGCCCAGGGAATCGGGTTTGCGATTCCCATCAGCAAAGCCCGCAAAATTATCTCCGACCTGATTCAATATGGCGAAGTGATTCAGGCCTGGATCGGCGTCACGGTTCAAAACATCGATGAGAAGCTGGCCCGGTACCTGAAAATTCCGGATAAAAAGGGCGTCATCGTAACATCGGTGGAGCCTAAAAGTCCGGCCCAAAAAGCCGGACTGCAGGAAAGCGATATTATTCTTTCAATCGGCAACAAAAAAATTAATTCCGTCAATGATTATCAAGCGGTCGCCAAAAGCCTGGCAGCCGGCAACCCACTGGAAGCAAAGTTTTGGCGCAACGGCAAAAAGAAAACCGCGGTAGTAAAAACAAAGGTGTTTCCCATCGCTCTGGCTGACGATCTGGCATATCGGATCCTGGGGATCAAGGTAGAAGATTTAACCCGGAAAAAACGTCGGCGATATCGAATCAGCGCCGGAGAGGGCGTGATGATCTCCGACATTAACAAGAACTCTTACCTCGCCGGCATCGGCGCCCGGCCGGGAGACGTGATTCGGCAGATAGATGATTATTCAATCGAAAACAGTGAGGATTTTAAGAAAGCCATCATCAAATTCCGCAATAAAAATTCGATGGTGCTGCTATTGCAGAGAGAGGATCAGGGATATTACATCACGGTCAATTTATGAAAATACGATGAATTTTTATTAATTCTATTTGACACGAAACAATATTATTACTATTATATAGAAAAAGTAATACTTTTTTGCGGAGGAAAATGAAAGCCTATACCATAACACCCAAGGGCCAGGTTACCATTCCGGCCGAAATTAGGGCCAAAATGAAACTCAAGCCCGGTGATAAAATCATTTATGAGGATAGGACCGGCGGTATTTTTTTAAGACCGGTCAGCAGGGACATGCTAACGGATTTCGGTTTTTTGAAAGAACGCAAAAAATCCCCGGATCTTGAGAAAATTAGAAAAACAGTCAGAAAAAAAATGGCAAAAAAAGAATTTTGAAAATGGAAAAGGTGTTTTTCGATACGAATTTTCTCCTGCGCTTTTACCTGGATGATATCCCGGAACAAGCGTCAAAAGCAAAAAGAATGGTCCAGGCGGCCAAGGATGGCTCGTTGCTGTTAGTGACGGATTTGATCGTCATTTGTGAAATGGTATGGGTTTTGGACTCCTTTTACGGCCTTGACAAAAAAGAGATCTCAGAAAAAATGAACAATTTGTATCGGACACCCGGCATTGATGTTGTTAACGGCGAAATCGTACCAGACGCACTCGCGGTCTATGTTGATAAAAATGTTGATTTCACAGATGCCCTGATCGGAGTGAGTGCCAGAAGAAATCATATTTCATACCTGGCTTCATTTGATAAGAAGCATATCAATCGACTTGCAGATCTGGGAATCAAACGCATTGAGACACCGGAAGAAGTGCTTTGAATCGATATGGTATCGCTGCGCTCTGTCTATTTATTTGAAACTAAAATAATGCAGATTAAAGGGATCCTCCGGCATCTCGAGCACCTGTATCTGCTGAAAACCGGCTTTTTTAAGCATTTCCACCGCCTTTTCCCGTCCCCACATCATTCCCAGACCGGTGCCTCCGTCCACCAGGCCCACCGGCATGCAGTGCATCAGGCTCACCGTATATAAAAACGGCCCCATCGGATGCTCCAGATTGTCCGCCAGATCCGATCGGGCGGCAATATCCACCATTGAAAACATGCCGCCCGGTGCCAGGATATGACGGATTCCAAGAAGGACATCCAAAGGCCGGGTTTGGTCATGGACGGCATCAAAAGCCGTGACATAGTCAAAGGCATCTTTAAATTCTCGATTGTCTTTAAGCGTGGCGGCATCCCGCATGACAAATTCCAGGTTGGCAAGCTGTTGTCTCGATGCCTTGCTTCGTGCGGTTTCGATGACCTCCCGGGATATATCCATCCCCACAAATTTGCTATTGGGAAAGGCTTTGGCCATCAGCATCAGTGCCACGCCTTCAGCGCAACCCAGATCACAGACGCGAATACCGGATTGCAGGCGCCCGATGAGGCGGCCGTCGTCAACAGCCGGTAAAAACTTGTCTACCAGAACCTGGCGGTGTTTGGCATCGGCCAGCTGGGACATGAAGGCCTGAAATTCAGGATAACGATCATAGGTGACGCCGTTTCCACTGGTAAATCCCTCAATTACGGCTTCCATGGCACAGGAGGTCAACAGCGGTATTTCCTGGGTGTAGACCCCCAGGTTGGAATTTCCAGCCCGTCGTGTAAGGAAGTCTCCGTGCGGTTTCGGCAGATAAAAACGATTATCGCCATCCTGGCCAATGGAAATTTCCACTATTTCACCGCTGACCATGACGCCCAGCCATTCTTTGATGTAGCGCGGATTCAAGTCGGCTCTGTCCGCAATCGCCTTCAGGGTCTGGGGGGTGTCAAAAGTGTCCATGACATCAAATAGACCGGTTCGATATCCGATGGCCAGGGCCAGGTTCAGGGCGCTGTAATTCAAAATGCCGGTTATTTTATCAGAAAAGGGTTTTTGGTTCTCTGTGGATTTTTCAGTCATGTATTTTGCTGTGTTTGCCCCGGGCTGTTTTCAACAATTTTAAAAGGGATAATTTTTCCTTCTGGCTGACTTCTTCTGTGGTTGATGGTTTCTTAAAGCTTTCAAGGTATTCCTCAATCAACTGACCATTTTCATACCACGTTGTTTGATCATCCTGTTTTATAATGGCGTCTTCCATGTTTATATAGCCTTTCTAATAATCGAACTTGAATTTTTATTTAATGAAGCTCGGATCCATATCAGCTACTTTCATGTTTGTACAGTCAAAATTTCAAAAAATGAATTCAAGATCATGACGTTTAAGAAATAGGGCCATCTAAATTTAAATTCTATCAATTTATTAACATGTGGTGGTATTATTCTCTTGACACACAACATGTAGTATGCATATGATCCCAGTCGAATTTCAACCACTCAAGGATGCTCACGCGCGCTGAACTGAAGCCAGACCGGATCATCATACCGAATAATCGCTATTCACAGTTCAGGCCCCCCGGAATCGATTAACGCACAATTGGCCAGATATCACTATAATTTAAATAATTACAGTAAGTTATAATATAAACTCTCATCCAGCCTGAAAGATGAACTATATCAAAAGCCCGGGTTGCATTGTCGGCTTTGATGAATATCTTCATTTAACACCCGACAATCATCATTAATCGTTACAAGAGAAAAGAAAATGCAGACTCTAACCTGGCTAGCCAATGACATTCCCTATATAATGGCACCGGCGGCATTGATCGCCGCGATGGTGGGGATCTCTGCCATCGCAGCGGTGATACGCCTCACCCAGCAGGCTTCCAAAGTAATGATGGTCGGGGTCATGATTGCTCTGACGGTGGGCGTTATGATCATAGAGCTGTCTAATAAAATAGATTCCGTCTCATCCAGCATTCAATTACTCTTAGTAAATTTTTAAGCCACCCTTTGGTGGTGCCTGCCGTATAAATTTCTCGCTTTGATTACTTTCCATGATTCACACTCACTGAAGAAATACTTTTCATTCGATCAAATACAAGTTTATTCCCAATTTTCTTTATTTTTAGGTACATAATAATTTTGCTTGATACCTCCAGATAGATGGATATACTAGCAATTAACCAGAAGCTATTTCAAAAATAGAGGATTCCCATGGAACGAACAAAAATTCTTAAACTGCTGAAATCAGAAGCAGCCCTGGAAAAAGTGCTGATAAAAGGCTGGGTCAGAACCCGCCGGGACGCAAAAGGGTTCTCTTTTCTTGAAATCAACGACGGCTCATGTTTGAAAAACATACAGGTGATTGCCGATGACTTGTTGGCCAATTATGAAGACATAAAAAAATTGACCACCGGTTCTGCGGTGGCGGTCAAAGGCAAACTAGTGGAATCCCAGGGCGGCGGCCAGAAATGGGAAATTACGGCCGATCATGTTGACATCATCAGCCTGGCGCCGGACACCTATGCCCTGCAGAAAAAGCGCCACAGCGATGAGTTTCTGCGTAGCATTGCCCATATCAGGCCCCGAACCAACAAATATGGGGCCGCCTTCCGCATACGGTCTGAAATGTCCTATGCCATCCACAAATTTTTCAGGGACAAAGGCTTTCGATATGTCCACACCCCCATTCTTACCGGATCGGATTGCGAGGGTGCCGGCGAGTTATTTAAAGTGACGGCTCTTGACCTTGAGAATCTCCCCCAAAAAGACGGCAAGACTGACTACATGCAGGATTTTTTCGGTAAAGAAGCCAACCTGACCGTCTCCGGTCAGCTTTCGGCCGAGATGTTTTGCCTGGCCCTGGGTGATGTCTACACCTTCGGGCCGACCTTCAGAGCTGAAAATTCAAACACCCGCCGCCACGCGACCGAATTCTGGATGATCGAGCCTGAAATGGCCTTTTGCGACCTGGAAAGCAACATGGATCTGGGCGAAGAACTGATCAAATACCTGACCGCCTATGTCATGGAAGAATGTGCCGAGGACTTCGAGCTGTTTGCCAAATGGGTGGATAAAAGCCTGATGGCGACCCTGGAAAATACCGCAACTTCAGACTACGTTCGCCTGCCTTACCGCGAAGCAATGGAAATTTTGCAAAAATCGGGGCAAAAGTTTGAGTACGAAATCGGGTTCGGTAAAGACCTGCAGACCGAGCACGAACGGTTTTTAACCGAACAGCATTTTAAAAAGCCCGTCATTGTCTATGACTATCCCAAAACCATCAAGCCCTTTTACATGCGCCTCAATGACGACAATGAAACCGTGGCCGCCATGGACGTCCTGGTGCCCAACATCGGAGAAATCATCGGCGGCAGTCAGCGCGAGGAGCGCCTGGAAGTGCTGGAAACCCGCATGGATGAAACCGGAATGGATAAAGAGACGTATTGGTGGTACCTGGAAGCCCGCAAGTATGGCAGTGTGCCCCACAGCGGTTTCGGGATGGGCTTTGAGCGATTGCTCATGCTGGTCACCGGCATCAGCAACATCCGCGATGTCATTCCCTTTCCCCGCACACCGAAAAACATCGAGTTTTAAGCCTTGTTCGTGATCTCATCGTAAAGATTGCGCTCGTCAATAATGCGCTTGGCTTTAAACTCGGTGCGCTCCAGGGAGCCGGGTGCCATCATCTTCACAATGGTGCGCAGCCCTTTGGCCTTAAGGCGGTTTGCCAGATCTTCCTGCAATACCGGAATCTGATCGGCTGGCACCTCAGGCAGCGTCTCAGCCTGCACGATGAGTTCGTCCATGGTCTTTTCCCGGGTAATGATGATGCGAAACTCATCGGAAAAGCCGTCGATGCCCCGGATCACGTTTTCAATGGCGCTGGGGTAAACATTTTCACCGCGTACGATGAACATGTCGTCGGCCCGACCGTAAATGCCCTGGGGGAATCGCGGATAGGTGCGGCCGCAGGGACAGGGATCAATCACCCAGCGACTTAAATCACCGGCCCAGAAACGGATCATGGGCTGAGAGTTGCGCTCCAGATGGGTGTAAACCGTCACCCCTTCCTCTCCGTAGGGCACCCGCTTTTTGGTTTCAGGGTCCACAAGTTCGGCATAAACCACATCCTGCCACAGGTGCATGCCCTGGCGCCGGGAGCACTCGCCATCGGTCATCCAGGGTGCCATTTCACCGGTGGATCCGGAGTCCAGGCAGGCGGCACCGTAGGTTTCCTCGATGCGCTTGCGGGTCGACGGCACGCCCGCGCCGGGCTCCCCCGAAAAAAAGAGGATTCTGAAATTAAAATCCTTGGCCGGGTCGTATCCCATGGCTTTGGCCTTTTCGGCGATGTACAGGCTGTAAGACGGCGTACCGTAAAACACGGTGGGTTTCACATTGACCATCCACTCGATGGCCCGTTCGGATTGTCCGGGAACACCGGCCCCGAAAGGAAAAGCCGTCGCCCCCAGACGCTCGGTGCCCAGCATGGTCCCCCAGCTGCCCCAGTAAAGGCTGAAAAACGAACCGATAAAGACGATATCATCGGGGCGCACACCCATGGCCCACATAACCCGGGCGTGGGTTTCAGCGATGCGCTGGATATCGCCCTTGCTGACGCCAAAGGCAGTGGGATTGCCGGTGGTGCCCGAAGTGCCGTGCACCCGGGCCATTTCATTGTAGGAAACGCACAGGTTACTGCCAAAGGGGGGATATTCGGCCTGATCGGCGCGCAGATCGTCTTTGGTCAGAATCGGAATGGCCTCAAAATCATCCAGCGAGCGGATATCTTCCGGTTTCACCCCGGCCGCATCCCATTTTTTGCGGTAAAGCCCGGAGTGGGCATAGGCATATTTCAACTGCTGCTGAAGCTTGGGCAATATAATGGTTTGCTCCCGTTGCTCCGGATCCATGGTTTCAATTTCGGCAAACCAGTATGGTGAATCAGGTTGGGGGTGATAGCTGGCGTCATAGACCGGCGGCCATTTTTCCATGTTCAATCTCCCAAATTAAATGATTGAATATTGTCGAATGAATATTGAATATTTCAGGTCCGCCTGCGGCGGGTCAATTTTAAAAACCAACTAAAAAAGCCGGAGCGGAGCGACATCCACAAATCTTCAATATTCATTATTCAATTTGCGTATCCCTTGCTTTTTCGCCAGGGCCGCTTTCAGCCCACTGACAATGGCTGCCCGGGAGGAGCCCGGCGGGTAGACACCGTCAAAGCCTATTTTAGCAAGCGCCTCGGCATCTTCCGGAGAAAATACACCTCCGATTAAAAATACCAGTTCATCTTTGAAACCCTTTTGTTCGACTTTTTGCATCAGCAGGCTTCCCAGACTCAAATGGGCACCCCCCAGGGAACTCACCCCGATGACATCGACCTGCTCCTGTATGGCGGTGGCGATGATCTCATCGGGCAGGCAATTGCCCAGATAGATCACCTCCATTCCTTCATCGCGCAACTCCATGGCCACGGTAACCAGGCCACGGTTATGAACATCCAAGCCCAGTTTGGCCAACAGCACTTTTGTCTTCCGGCTCATTTCTTTTCCGTATTTGTATATATGCTATAGTTCGGCAATATTAAATGGATCATTTATAGGCTGTGGGAGCGGCTTCTAGCCGCGATTGTGTTTTCTCAATGGAAAATATCGCGGCTGGAAGCCGCTCCCACTTCCACATTAGATACTCAAGTTTTAGTAAAAATAGTTTTTAAGCCGGCTTTTCACCGCTTTTCATAATTATGTTCCGGAATACGGATTTGCGGTATAAGTGGTTGTATAAAAAAACCGTCGGAATACCGGAACGTTTTTTTGACAACCACTATATCGGCTTAAAAACTTACCACAACGCCGGCGGCTTCCAGAGACCGAAGGCTTTTTTAAATACGGCAAACAGCTCCCCTTCGCTGCAGCCCACATCGGCACAGGCCACCGCCAGGGGCAGGATGTTGGTTCCGCTGCGGCAGGCCTCTTCCAGTTGAGCCAAAGCCGCGCTGACTTTCTGATTATCCCGGTTTTCCCTGAGCTGCTCCAGACGCCGCTTTTGCCTCTGGCTGGCACCCTCAGGATAGCGAAAGACGTTGATCGGCGGCAGCTCGGCTTTGGACTGGTAAACATTTTCGGCCACCACCCGGGTCTGGCCACTTTCCACCAGCTCGCGTTCTTTGCGGAAATAATCTGAAATTTTTCGATGGATCCAGCCATCTTTTATGGTGGCCACATAGCCGCCCAGGTTTTCGATCTCGTCCAGTTCGGCCAGAATGCGTCCTTCCATCTCGTCGGTGAGAGCTTCCACGTAAAAGGATCCGCCCAGCGGGTCCGCCACCTGGGTAACACCGGTCTCCTCCTGCAGGATTTGCTGGGTGCGCAGGGAAAGCAGGGCGGCCTCCTCGGTGGGCACCGAATAGGCCTCGTCAAAGGAGTCCACATGCAGGGACTGCACCCCTCCCAGCACCGCGGCCAGGGCATGATAGCCGGCCCGCACCACGTTGTTCAAAGGTTCCTGGCGGGTTAAGGAGACCCCGGACGTCTGCACGTGGCAGCGCATCCAGGTGGCCCGGGGATCCTCGGCCCCGAAGCGGTGTTTCATGATCCGGTGCCAGAGCCGACGCACGGCCCGGATGCGAGCCACCTCTTCAAAAAAATCGTTTCCGATGGACCAGAAAAAAGCCAGCCGGCGGCCCAGCCAGTCGCCATCGTGGCCGCGATCCTGGAGGGTTTCCAGGGTTTCAATGGCGTTGGCCAGGGCCACGGCCATTTCGGTAACGGCGGAGGTTCCGAATTCACGCAGGTTATAACCGTTAATGGTCATAAAGTTCCACAGCGGCACCTCTTTGCGAATAAACTCGATGTTGTCGCATTGGATCCGGAAACAGTCCTCCGGGGGAATGTACTCCGGTCCGCTGCGTACAACCTCCTCCAGGGTTATGTCGTTCTGGATGCTGCCTTTGAGCTTGTCCCAGGGGATGCCGCGCCGTTTGGCCAGGGCCAGGTACATGGGAAACAATATGGCCGAGTTGGACGGGTAGTGAGAAACCAGGGACACTGTGACCTCGTCCAGGGGGATGTCTTTAAACAGCAGGTCCATGTCCTCCACCGAATCAATGGCCACGCCGGACATGCCCACCTGCCCGGTGGAAACCGGGTCGTCGGAGTCGTACATCTGGATGGTGGGCAAATCAAAGATAATGGAAATTCCGGTGGCGCCGTGGTCCAGCAGGAATTTGATACGCTCGTTGGTATCTTCGGGTCCGCCGTAGCCGGCCAGCTGCCGCCGGGTAAAGGACCGTCCCCGGTACATGTTGGCATGCACACCGCGGGTAAAGGGCGGCTGGCCGGAATTGCCCAGATCGGTGCCATAATCGAAGTTCGGATTATTTAAAGGCGTATAAAGCAGGTCCCGGGGAGTGCCGGATCCCAGCACCATCTGGGGGATGGTCTGCCAGTTTTCCCGATCCGCCGGCTGCACGCTTTCCTGCTGCCATTTATTGAAAACCTGCTTGAGCTCGTCCAGGGCCTTAGGATTATAGAGGGGGGTGCGCTTTTGATCCTTTAAGGCTTCTTCCAGCACCTGTTTGGTGGTTTTCTTTTCCAGCTTCATATCCATTTGTAGATATTATTCCGGGCGATGTCAAAATGTTTTATAAAACATTAAATCCCAGAATCAAATAAAATTCGGATAATTTACTTGACATTCGAATATAATTCATATATTTATATTTTATAACGAATTTAATCCAATAGAAATGGATAAACTTGATCAAAAAATACTAAAGGCCTTACAGCTGGACGCCAGGGTTAAAAATGCCGATCTGGCCCGGGACCTGGGCGTGGCCCCGTCCACCATGCTGGAACGGGTGCGCCGGCTGGAGGAGCGCGGCTATTTCAGCGGTTTTAAAGCCGTTATCAATCCCGAAAAACTGGGGCTAACCGTGCAGGCCATGATCTCGGTCTCCCTTGGCCAGCATTCCACCCAAACCATCCGGCCCTTTGAAGAAGCCGTAAAAGCCATCCCCAATATTCTGGTCTGTTATCATGTCACCGGCCGCTTCGATTATATTCTTCACGTCGTCGCTAAAAATCTTAAACAGCTGGGCATCCTCGTCAAAGAGCGTATCGCCTCCATGCCGGGGGTTGGAAAGACAGAGACGTTTCTGGTTTTTTCCGAAATCAAAAACGCTAACGGCTATCCATTGGATGAAGCCGGGGAAGAATGACATATGTAAAAAGGAGAACCTATCATGGCCAAGAAAAAAAGTGTGCTTGATTTCCATGAAATGAAGAAAAAAGGCGACAAGATCACCTTCCTGACAGCCTACGATTTCCCGACAGCCCAGTTTGCCGAAGATGCCGGGCTGGACATGCTTCTAGTGGGAGATTCTCTGGGAATGTGCGTTTATGGCTACAAGGGAACCATCCCGGTGGTGATGGATCAGATGATCTATCATGCCGATGCCGTTCGCCGCGGCGCGCCGAACACCTTTGTCATCGGTGACATGCCGTTTATGAGCTACCAGTCTTCCCTTGAAAAAGCCGTCGAAAATTCCGGCCGTTTCTTAAAGGAAGCTGACTGCGACGCCATTAAACTTGAGGGCGGGGTGCGCATCGCGCCCCAGATTAAGGCCATCGTTGAGGCCGGCATCGTTGTGATGGGTCACATCGGTCTCACCCCCCAGTCTTCGGGCCAACTGGGCGGGCACAAAGCCCAGGGCCGCACGGCTGAAACAGCGAAACTGGTGGTGGAAGACGCCCTGGCGGTTCAGGAAGCCGGTGCCCAGATGATTCTGCTGGAAGCCATTCCGCCGGAAGTGGGCAAATACATCACCGCGACCCTGAATATTCCGGTTCTGTCCATCGGTGCCGGGCCCCATTGCGACGGCCAGCTATTAATCGTCTCCGATACCATCGGCCAGTTCCAGGCCTTCACCCCCAAGTTTGTCAAAAAATACTGCAATGTGGCTGAAATGGTCACCAAGGCCATGAAGGACTATGCCGCCGACGTCAGAGGCGGACAGTTTCCCGAAGCCGAACATTGCTACAACATGATCGCCGGCGAAGAAGAAAAATTCCTGAAGTTAATAAAAGAATAAATGTTTAGCTAATTATAAAATTGGACACAGATTAACGCAGATAAACACAGATAAAAAAATTAGTACGGTTAAACCGGATTACACGCTTAATTTACATATAGTAAACTATCCGTGACATCTGTGTTCATCCGTGTCCTAAAAAACATCTCTTATAAATTACCGATGGACAGGAGGAATGAAGCCATGAGCGACTTAAGAAATTTATTGAAGATATCCGCGGAGCGTCTGCAGGAAGTCAATGATATGTTAACCGACCCCGCGAATGAATCCGTCGGCCGGATCCTTGAGATCGTCGAAAAGTACGGCGGACCGGAAGAAATCAACCGCAAGGCGGCCGAGGCGCGCAATTTTGACAACCTCATGGCCCGATTAAAAGAGATGAATTCTCCCTATGCCGCCGACATTGAATGGTTGACCGAACAGCGCGACAAAGGGGCTTTTGTCTCCATGGCTGATTATTATGATCGGGTTTTGGGCGATCGGGAGGCCGCGGCCACGATCAACCGGGATAATGCGGTGACCCTGGAGATCAGTGCCTTGCAGTTTTTTCCCTGGCTGATTGCCGAAGCCAAACAATCAATTGCAAACAAAGAGTTGATGCCCGCCCGCTACATCCGGGTGCGCAACATGAAAGAGCAGGCCGAAGACAACGGCGATATCCTGGCCACAGCCGCCGGCGTGCAGGTGGTGGGCGCCACCTACGTCGAAACCCTCGACACCAAGGGCACCGATGGATCCAATATCCATCTCGGGGGCCCGGAAACCATTACCGGTTATTTCGGCGGGATCGGCCAGCCCAACGACCATCCCTACAAATGGATTGATGAGTATCTTTATTATTACACCACTTACGGGGTGCGCCAGGTATTAAACATCAATGCCGGCACGGTCCTGGCCGGGTATATACTGCACAAACTGGGTGTGGATAACGAGTTTAAGATTTCGGTTTACATGGGTAATGACAATCCTTTGGCCATCCTCTGGACATTAATGACC
The DNA here is from genome assembly GCA_049190255.1 of Gammaproteobacteria bacterium. Classification (GTDB taxonomy): domain Bacteria; phylum Desulfobacterota; class Desulfobacteria; order Desulfobacterales; family JAFDCJ01; genus JAFDCJ01. The sequence goes on from JAIVWA010000007.1 coordinate 23,293, forward strand.
GCCCGCCTGTTTGCCCGCGAGGACGGCACCACTTCCCTGATCGGCTTCAATCTGTCCAACTCGGCCGATAACTATACGCTGCGCCATGCGGCTAAGATACGCAAGTCCCTCGGGTTGGAAAAGGTGGTGCGTTTTGAGCACCACATCACTGAAACCCAGAAGTCAATCGTTATTCAACCTTATAACCGTCGCAATGAACTGGTCGAGGTGGCCCAGGAAGTACCCAACATCGCCGCTAAACACGAAGGCGGTGATCCCGAGATTGACGGCGCCCGGGAACACCCCAGCGACATTCTGGAATACTTTCTGTCGAAAGAGGAGATTGTGTCCCAGGGTTTAATGGATGCCCTCGAGCGCAGCTACCTGGATAAGCACGATGCGTTGAACCGCACCGCCGATGCACTGGTAAAATCCGGTGTTGACGTGGTTTGTGCCTGGAACCTGCACAAATAAATGGGCGTAACCGTTCATAGGTTCTGGGTTCACCGTTCAGGGTTATTTTTCTTCATTTGTATAGCAAGAATTAACGGTTCGGATTTGACGAGAACCTTGAACCCCTGAACGGTTACAAATCGACTTTTGCCTCGTTTGAGAAGGAAACCAAAAATGAGCAATAACCCTTTGACTCATCTTTACAGCCGCGAGGCTTTGTGCGCCCAGCCGTCTGCCATTCGCGACATCTGCGCCCTGGTTGCCAAACCCGAGGTGCGTTCTCTGGCCGGCGGCTGGCCCGATCCGGCAAAATTCCCCCTTAAAGCCATTCGCCGGATCTTTGACAAACTGATCACCCAACACGGCGCCCGGCTGTTTCAGTACGGCTCCACCGAGGGCCTGGCCGAACTCAGAGAGGTGCTGGCAGACCGGATGAAAACCGAGGGGATGGCAGATGTTGATCCCGACAGCCTGATCATTACCCATGGATCGGCCCAGGGCATGCATCTGGCGGCCCAGGTTTTCATCGACCGGGAAGATGTGGTTTTCGTCGGGCTGCCGACCTATTTTGGCGGACCGGGCGCGGTCCGTTCACGCAGCGGCAAGGTTGTCGGTATTCCGGTGGATGATGACGGATTGAACGTAGACCGCCTGCGCCTGGAAGCCACACGGCTGAAAGCGGCCGGCAAACGCCTCAAAGGGGTTTATGTTATCCCCAATTTCCAAAATCCCACCGGGGTAACCCTCAGCCTTGAAAGACGCCGGCAGCTTGTGCGGCTGGCCGAAACCCATGACCTGGTTATTTTTGAAGATGATCCTTACGGCGAGCTGCGATTTGAGGGCGACCCCCTGCCCTCGCTTAAATCCTTGGACCGCAGCGGACGGGTGATTCATCTGCGTTCTTTGTCCAAAACCTTTGTCCCGGGGTTGCGATTGGGCTGGGCGGCCGGAGATTCCGGCGCCATTCGCCAGATGGTGGTGGCCAAGCAGTTTGCCGATGCCGCCACCAACACGCCGGCCCAGTATATCCTGCTGGAGTTCATCCGCCAGGGACTTCTGGACAAACAAATTCAGGACAACATCAAATTTTATCGATCCAAACGGGATTTTATGCTGGAGCAGATGGAACGCTATTTCCCGCACGAGGTAACCTGGAATCGGCCCCAGGGCGGTTTTTTCATTTTCGTGCAAATTCCCGGGGACATGGATGCCGCCGATCTTTTCCGGCAGGCCGTGGCTAAAAATGTTGCCTTTGTCACCGGCCAGTCGTTTTTCGTGGACGGCAGCGGCCACAACACCCTGCGTCTTTCCTACGCCCAGGCCGGCCATCAGGATATCGAATTTGCCATCCGCAAAATCGGAAATCTGATTAAGGCGCATCTAGTCGG
>JAIVWA010000008.1:0-23800 GCA_049190255.1 Gammaproteobacteria bacterium
TACACACCGTAGTCAATCAGCAGATTCTTGGCCTGGGATATCATGCCGTCTATGGCATAACCGATATTGTTGGCCCTGAAGATACAAAGGCAGCCGGTGTAGGCAACATCCTCATCGGCCGGCAGCTTTTCTTCCTCCCGCATATACTCGCACACAAGCTTGCCGCACATGTTGCAGTTGATATCGGACGGATCATAAAGGCTTCGCAACGAGGTGGTCAGCATGACGGCATCCGCATCCCTGAGGATGGCGGCATCCCGCTTGCAGAACGCCCAGCTTTTCTTCACTTCAGCCATCTCTTCCATTTTCTGGCAGAGATCTTCGATGTCACACGGGTCGTCCAGTATGTGAATTGAACATTCGCCGACGCCGCCCACCCGGGGTGCAGTGGTGCCGGCGGCCAGTATGAGTCTGGCAGCCAGTTTGGCAGCCTGGCGCCGGTCGGTTTCGAACTGTTTCAGACTTCGTTCCATGATGCGCTCCTTTTATTCCTTCTCGATTGACAGGCCATGTGCTTTGGCGTGTTCAGGATACATGTCGTAAGCGGGTTTCAATAGCGGTAAAAGCTTTAATACCTTGGGCAAAGGACCTTTTGTTTTCACCAACCCCTTGGCCAGTGCCACCGGCATGGAAATATGTTTCAACCAGAATTTATGGCAGGTATCACCGCTCAATGTCATTTCCACATCCGCCTTGGCATCGGTGGATCCCCAGATGACCCTCTTTTCGGGATCCACACCCGGGATCAACCACAGGGTCCCGTCCGGATCGGAGATGTTGTACTTGATAACCACATTGGCTTTGGTGAATTTCGGACCGACGACGGGGTCGCCCATCAGGTTGATAAAAAGCTCTCCCAATACTTCCTGCATTTTTTCCTTGTTTTCAAAAACTGGCATGGTTCCTCCTCTTGGTTTTATGAATTTTGAATCATGGTGCATGCAAACAATTGAAAAGTGTTAAAAGGTAAGAGCAACTTTAATGCCAAATTTTGAGTAATCATAACTATCTGAATTAATTTCATTTAAATATACAGGAAAATGCAATTGCCCATATATGAGCAATTTGTGCGCATATATGAACATTCTGTCTTGACATGTGAACCCACCTGTCTTAAATAGGCTTAATATGAAAATGGCTTTAAGGATTCGGATTTCGTGTTTTTGTGGTTAGTATTTCTCCTGATGAGGATGCACAAATCGAAGCCAAGTAAAGCAATTTGGATAAAAGTGAGGCAATCGTGCACCAAGACAATTTACACGACATAGATCGACCCCGCCTGGAAAAAGCCCGCCTGAACATGGATTTGGCAGAGGAGGCGCTTCAAAGTGGTCACCGTCAGGAGGCCTGGGATTATATTCACAGGGTCTGTCTCAATCTGGCGGAGGATACGGATTCAGGAAAGCAAAGCCCTGTATATTTCAGCCAGCCTCGATCTGTCACAGTTAGGCTTTGTGCTCGGAAAAAACATCAATGAGTTGACGATGTTTTTGACCAAGGCGCTTGCAAGGGCGGAATTCATGGGTGATCGGCGCTCCAGGGCCCTGATCAATCTGCACCTGGGCAGGTTGTACTACTTCGGTCAACGAAGGATCGATGCGGCCAAGGCGTTTGAAAAAGGATATTCAGAAGTCAAGGAACTGGGCGATGACGATATCCTGGCGCGTTCGGCCGAGTTTCTGGGCCTGCACTATTTTACCCGGGGCCTGTTCAAGGAGGCCTTTCATTATTTTGAGCTGGGTCTGGAAAACTTCGAAACCGGCCAATCGAATATGCCCACCAATGTCCTGACATCCATGTGGATCGGGTATTGTGCGGCGTTCATGGGGCAATTCCACCGGGCTATCGGCACCCTGGATTACTACCGCCGGTTTTGCCTCGAAAGAGAGGATCATTCCTCGGCAGCCATTCTCAGAGCTGTTTTGGGTATTGTCCTGCTGATGGCAAAGAAAAATCGGGATGCCTATTATCACCTGTCGAACGCCGAACACGAAGCAAAACAAAACGAAAACCCCCTGGCCTATTATTTTGCAAAAGGAGGCTTGTCCTATCACCTGTTCGTTGAAGGCCGGCTGGAAAAGTCATACGATATGTCAAAGCAGCTTTTCAGAGAAGCCCAGGATGCCGGTTTGAGTCGGCAATATGCCTCTCCGATATTTCTGGAAATGCATTACGAGTTCTACCGCCTGGGTTTCAAGCCGATTATGGGAGAAAATTTTCAGACCGAGGTTATTCGATTGCTGCAGGAGCCCAACATATTGCTCAGGGGGGTGGCATTAAGGCTCCGGGCCATGGACCGAATCGTGGTCACCAATGACATTGCATCCGCAAAAAATGATCTAGAGAAGAGCCGGGAATATCTGACACAATCCGGCGCATCCGTCCAGCTGGCAAAGACCTTGATTGAATTGGCGCGACTATCCCTGATCGAGGGGCAGAGAGATGATGCCCATGCATTCGCCAGTCAGGCGTTTAAACAACTGGGCGGATATCAAAAGGATTTCTATCCCGATGATTTGCAGTATCTTTTGCGGCCGAAAACGGTCGTGCCATATGAAAAAACCACCAGCGAAGAACTGTTCATGCAGTTTATGGATATCATAGAGGAGTTGGAGCCAAACACGGACCTCGATCAAATCCTCTACCGGGTGGTCAAGGCCACCAACCGGCTGCTCGGGGCTGAAAGGGGCGGAATTTTGTGGTTTGACCGCAATCACAGAAAGGCGCCTGTCCTCCGGGCGGCACATAATCTGACGTCATCCAACCTGCAAGAGGAAGATTTTTTGTCCAACATGGCCCTGGTGTTTGAAGCCTTTCGAACGAAGAAGCCACAAATGGTGCAAATGGACGAGAAACAGGAAAGTGGATGGCATTACCAGTGCAAGTCCATTCTCTGTATTCCATTTGAAGTGGCGGGCAAGACAACCGGTGTTCTCTATTACGATAATTCCTATGTGGACGGCTGTTTTGATATGATCGAACCCGGTGATCTGAATCGCATGGCCCAGAGCATCGGCCGTTACATCGAACGCCTGTATGCCCACTCGCTGAAAATCAAGGACATAAACCTTCCACAGACGATCCAGACGTCATTGTCCCCGTCCTATGAAATTATCTCCTGCAGCCCGGCCATGAGGCAAGTGCTGGATCAGGCCGACCGGGTCGCGACAACCGACAGCAGCATTCTCATTCTGGGAGAGACCGGCGTGGGCAAGGAATTGCTGGCCCGCCGCATCCATGAAAAAAGCCGGCGGGCTGACAGGGCCTTGATCATCGTCGATCCTTCCACAATGCCTGAAGGTTTGGTGGAAAGCGAACTGTTCGGTCACGAAAAGGGAGCCTTCACCGGAGCCGACCGCCAAAAGAAAGGACGCCTGGAGCTGGCTCACGGGGGAACGCTTTTTATCGACGAGATCGGTGACATCCCCCTGCCGGTTCAGGTCAAGCTGCTGCGAGTGCTGCAGGAAAAAACAATCATGCGGGTCGGAAGCACCAGGACCCTGTTTACTGATTTCAGGCTGATTGCAGCTACCAACAGAGATATTGCGCACATGGTCGCCCGGGGAGAATTTCGAGAAGACCTCTACTACCGGATCAATGTAATTCCGATTCACATTCCACCGCTGCGTCAGCGGGTCGATGACATTCCGCTTTTGTCCGACCATTTTCTAAGCCGGTTTGCAGCTAAGTATCATCGCACCGAATTTCAATTGTCCGCTGAAGATGAAAACCGGTTAAAGGCCTATAACTGGCCGGGAAATGTCCGTGAACTGAAAAACGTTCTGGAGAGGGCATCCCTGTTGTCCGAAGAGGGCAAGCTCGAGTTGAGCCTCCCGGTCGGCATAGCCTCCCCGACACGCAACCCGTTCGAAGACCTTCCCAAGATGGATGAAATCCAGAGACGCTACATTCAGTACGTACTCGATCAGACCAATGGAAAGCAGAGCGGGCCGGAGGGGGCCGCAAAAATTCTTGGGATGAACCGATCCACGCTTTATAACAGGATGAAGAAACTGGGAATTTTATCTCCAGCGATTTGATGGGACGCCCAAGTCGATAAACTCAATAAACCATATCATGGACCGATATACTTTATTGTGAGTGTCATCAGCCAATATTAAAGATTTCGGCTTACTCAAAACATTACATTTCCTGCATCGAATCTTTATGGATGTGGTTTTCTAATCTACACTTTTCCCGGATTTTCATTCATGTGAGTCATCCATTGTATATTTGTAAGCGAAATCTACAGGCAGCAATGAATAAGGAGGCCTGTGACCGATATTTACGACCTCCACGCCGGCCCCAATCCGGCGTTTCCGACAACATAGCCCAGCCGAAGAAATAAAATGATTCCTAAAATGGTCAGCACACTGGGCGTAAATACACCGTTGAAGGTGCCGAGAGTTCCTTTGGGTGTCGCCATTGCATGTTGCTTGCGCTGTCCCTGTTTGCTTTTAATATTGTCCATTTTGACCATTTTTTCTTTATTAAAATCGAAACGAAATCCCGGCTGTCGTCGTGAGCGTATTGCGCTCGGTGTCGTCTGCCGGACGATTGTTGTAAGTATCGAAAACCGCGATTTTAAAATCCAGCCAGCCAATGATCGGCATGGTCCAGTCGGCGAAAGTGCGGATCAGGTAGTTGCCCTGCCAGTCGGAAACTTCCGGCAGATACTCGGCACCCCATCTGAGCTTTGAGCCATAAGGCAGTTCTGCCTCCAAGTCACCGCCAAACAGGATCGTGAAATAGTCTTCCACTTCACCGCCGAAGTAACGCTGGTAAACATAGCCCGGACCGCTGCGGCCTGAAATCATCAGTTTTTCGCGATTGACGAATCGGTAACCGAGTCCCACAACCGGATCGGTTCGCAGGCTCAAATCCTGGATTTCGTCGTATTCGGCCGTGAGCTGGCCGAAGGCGAAGGTACGCTCCGACAGGTCACGATCTAAGCGTGCGCGCCCTAAGAGACGATTTTCATCGGTAACACGACTTTCACCGGACTCTTTGGATGATCGGAAAAAATAATAGCCGCCGAAGAAAAAATCGAACGGCTTTTTCTTGCGCCGCAGTTCAAGCGCCGTTGATAAAGACGTTGTGTCCGTGGTGGCATCGGTAAAGCCAAATGCCAGATCAAAATTTGCGGTCCAATAACGGTAGCGCACACGCAGCCTGTCCAGTCTTGACGTATCGTACTGCTGGCGCGTGATCGAGCGCAAAATCTGTTCCACGGGAATGTACGCGGCAGTCTCGAAACTTTCCCCGACAAGCAGCCGGCCGTCCTCCAAGCCCCAGATTCGTCCAACAACGGTATCCGCCTCTGCGTGGAGAATCAAAAATTCCTTGTCCGACCGGATTCGTTCGACATCCTCCCAGGGAATGACGATTGTCCCTTTGCCGTAGATGGTCTCAAACTCGACGCCTTCGGCGGTGACCCCCACCACCGAGCCTTCCAAGCCCTGATCCTTTGTGAAAACCTCTGCCGCCGATGCCTCCGAGGTCGGCAAGACGCCCACAGCCAAACAGGTGGCCAGAGATATCAACACCAAAATTTTGTCAGCAATAATTTTTTTTCTTTTTGGATTAAGCATAAAATTAATTACGTCTGTTGTGTATCACCGGTTCGGGACGCCTCCTGCTTTTCTGATCTGATATGCACCTGGAAGGGACTGTCGGCATCGAAGTGGATATCTGTTTGCGGAAAGGCGATGGTGATGCCGGCTTTTCGGAATTCTCTATCGATGGCCATGTGAAGCTCGCTTTTGTTAATAGCCCAATTGTCAAAGTTAGGGAAATAACACCTCAAAACGAAGTTTAAGGCATTATCCCCAAAGCTGTCGAATACGGCGATAGGAGCCGGATCTTCCATAACACTTGGATGCTCATGGGCAACTTTAAGGAGTAATTCAAGGGTCTTTTCCGTATCCGAGCCATATGCAACGCCTGTGGTAATAACGGCACGGTTGAGGGGATTTGAAAGCGTCCAGTTCATAATGCGCCCGGTAATGAACTCCTTGTTGGGGACGATATATTCCTTTCTATCCCAGTTGGTAATGGTGGTGGCCCGAATGCGTATCCTAGTGACCGTTCCATCGACATTCGCCACCGTGACGAGGTCTCCCACACGAATAGGGCGCTCAAAGAGGATAATCAGGCCGGAGATGAAATTGGCGACAATCTCCTGCAGCCCGAAACCGATACCGACACTAAGGGCCGCCACCAGCCATTTCAGGCTGGACCAACTGATCCCGATATAGTTGAACGTGATGATAATTCCCACTGTTGAAACGGCATATTGACAGATGGTTGAAAACGCATACCGCGCACCTGCATCGAGCGGCAGATATTTGAGAAGCGAAATCTCCAACACACCCGGTAGGTTTCGAGCTGCAATGAACGTAATCGCTGCCGCCACAATGGCCATCATCACATTGACCAGTGTAATCGGCATCACGCGGGTTACGCCATCCACCTCGACGCTGTAGCTCCAAAGCGTTGCATTCTCAAACACGTTTAAGGCAGGCAATACATCATTCCATATGGCCCACAGGCCAAGCACGGCGGAAAAGAATAGAATCGTCTGCAAGAGAGAACGCGTCTGCTCATTGATCTGCGCTCGTGTGATCTCCGGCTCTTCGATATCGAAAGATTCCATTCCCGGCTGGCCTTCTGAAGCCGCCGGGTCGCTCTGCTGGGCGCGTGCAGCCTCAAGCCTTTCCTGGCGTTTTTGAATGGCTCCCTCATAGGCCAGGCGGCGCTGAGAGACAGCCAACCAACGGAGCACCAGGCTGTTTCCTAAAATGAGCACTATTATCAAAAAGAAAGTATTATTGAATTGCCGGGTTAGATTATATGCTGAGTAATAATATCCCATCACCGCCATAATCACCAATATACTGGGCAGTGCAATGGCCAGGGGATACCAGATAAATTTCAATGGAATCCGCCGGTTGTTGGCATCTCCTCTCGATGCAGGCGAGTTGGCATCAACCGCGGGCAGCATCTTGACGGCAAATACGGCAAAAGCTGCCGTAGCGGTAATGAACATCAGTCGCCCCAGGGAATCTGTATATGCAGGTTGATCAGCTGCCATAATGATAGTTGCTAGGAAGGTGCAAAACAGATACAGCGGCATAAACCACGATAATTGACGTCGCAAGGTCATTCGAGAGATATCCGACCAGCGAAAGTGCCTCTGGGCCAATCCCCGGTTGTGGCAGATATAATACATAAGCAATAATATTGCCCACCCAGAGCCGATCCCCCTCAATCCGTAACCGACCGCTTGGCTGAAGTCAGTTGCATCGGGAAACGCTGCCAATCGCCATCCGGCAAGAATCAACAAAAATGGCCAGGCAACAGCCAGATACATCGTCAGACCGAACGCCTGAACCGTTATCATTAACGAATCCCGCTTCACAGGCCCCACACTTTCAGATAGTTGCTCTATCTTTCGCCATGCCCACTTTCGTCCAATGAAAAGCAATCCGGCAGAAAGCAGACCCAATAGAAACACCATTGGGGAATGCCGGAGTGAGCCGGCTAAATCCCGCACTAACTGGAACCAGTTGGACGGACTCGCTATCCACATCAGGGCACCGGGTAAGTTGCGTAAATCATTCGGGCTCAATACTTTTGAGCTACGAATCCACAACAGGTGGCCGTCTAAAAATTCGGCATATTCCTCTGTTTTTGCGGCCAATTGTTGTTCGGTGAATTCAAGAGACTGCAAGTTTTTGTAATTGCGACGATAGGTCGTCTGCAGTTTTTTCAAAAGATTGCGTCGATCTGTCAGCAGGGTTTGGAGTTTGTCTTCCCACTCAGCTAAATTTTCAGCCGACTCTCTGCTGATCGATTCGATTATGCGCCTTTTCGCGCCCTGAAGATCCAGCAGACTCCGGAGGTGTTCATCGTTGTTGAATTGTGCTTCGCTTACATGACCCATGGCCAGCTGGTGTTGTTCAGAATTCTGACGATATCTTTTCGGGCTGGGAAGCGACTGTCGACGTCGGCGCAGGGTTATACCGCTCATTTCCGAAAGTGCCGCGCTTTGAATGCGCTGCCGGGCCAGAGAAAATTCTTCCTCCAGCATTTTCAGCTCGGTTTGACGTTGTTCGAGCATCCCTGCGGTCAAGGCATCATCCTGCGTAATTTTTTCCAACGTTTTGCCAAGCTCGATATTGGTGTCGTATTGCTTTTGGATCGCCGGCGGTAAATCGGGTGTTAGCACCTTTGCCGTTTCAGCTTCCACACGTGCTTTCACCGCCTCTTGTTGGCGGCGTTTGCCGGCGATGGATCTCCACGCTTTGCTTTCCGATTCTTTTCGCTTTAATTGGAGTGTCGCCAAATCCTGTTCGGCGGTCATCAGCGATACCAGGAGGTCATTGTTTAGAAGTTGTTTTTCGAATAGTCGAATTTTAGCCGAGCGCATGGACTGCTCAGCAAGGGATGCCGCTTCTCTGGCCCGAAACAGTTCTTGAGGTTCATTGGGAGGGGCCTTTTTTTTTAACTCATCGGCCAGTTCTGCCAGTTTTTCTTTGTTTTCGGCAATCTCTTTTTGCAACTGAGACGGTCTGTTTTTTAACTTTTCCAGCTGCTCCCGCCAATCATTTAAAGTGTCCCGGGCAGTTGCCAGGGCGGCCGTCATTTCGCGTTCTCGCTGCTCGATTTGGGCGGTGGTCATTTGGGATGCCGCAGTTCCGATATCGGCCTGTGAGAAAGCAGGATCTTTAACATTCAGCTTCGCTTGTATTTCTTTTATTCTCCGGGGAGCTGCGGTGACGGTTTCGGTGATTTTTTTAGCCTCTGCATTAAGTTCATCTGTCTCTTCCAAGAGACGAATGCCTGCTTCAAGGTAGCTGATAACGTTTTTTTTATCTGTTTCACTCAGGTCCTTTGAAGCTTCAGCCACCGCCATCATTGCTTTAAGCGTATCCACCGTCAAGCCCACCGCTGCGGGTTCTTTGACCTCAGGCGGCTGGGCAACCGGTGTTAAAAGGGTTTGCTGAGCAGCAACGACACTCCATGCCACCACAACCCAAATGGTTCCTAAAGCCAATGCGATAATACGCTTAGAATTGATTTCAATAGACATTGTTGAATCCTCCAAATTAAATAGAATCCAAATAATGATTGGATATTTACTGATACCCCCCGTCTTTTATCTATACAGTCCGTGCCAAAATCGATGCCCGGAGGATGCCTCTTCGTGGTATTGAGGCATTACAACCACTTTATTTTTTTAAACCAGACAAGAAGCCCGGCACCAGCTGCTATCAGTATTACCAACACCATTACAAACGCCCATTTATTTTCGGTCCCTGGAATACCGCCCACATTGATTCCGAGCAGGCCGGTCAATAGGCTCAGCGGTAGAAAGATAGCAGCCACGATAGAGAGGGTATACATGGCTTTGTTCATTTGCTCCGACAAACGGCTGTTCAATTCCTCCTGGGTGATGGCGGCGCGGTCGCGGGCCGAATCAAGGTCTTCTACGAAACGGGCCGTCCTTTCAGACATCTCCCGCAAACGCAATTTCACTTTGTCGCTAAGCCATTCAAGAGGCTCGTTCTGCAGCCTGGCCAATACGTCCCTCTGTGGCGCGATGTATCGACGCAGACCGATGATTTGCCGCCTTATTTTGGCCAGTTGCGATCGCAGTTCATAGCTTTCAGCCGTCAGCACAGTATCTTCAAGTTCGTCCACCTGGTCGTCAATGTCGGCAACAACATCTCCCATGCGATTCACCATACGATCGATCACCATGGTAAGAAAACCAACAGCACTTTTGGGTCCGCTTCCGGCCACAGTTGCCTCATGAATATCATTGATTGCCATCACCCGCCTGTGCCGAATAGTGATAATACGGTTTTCTTCGAAACTCATGCGCAACGCCACCATATCATCCGGATCCGAGCCCGGGTTGCAGTTAACCCCTCTTAGGATCAGCAGGAAGCCTTCTTTTGTAGCGATAAAACGAGGCCGTGTGTCCTGTTCTATTAAAATCTCGCAGGACAGGGCGCTGAGTTTGCTTTCCGTTTGCAACCACTGCTTGACAGATTCATCGGAGTAATCAAGGTGAATCCAAAGAAGCCCCTTCTCCGGTCGCCAGTCACTGATACCCTGCCAGTCAACGGCACTGCCGCCACCGTCACCATCTATAATGTACGCGAATATGAGTCCATCATTAGAATTCATTTTTGCAAAAGTCCTTTATTTTCTATATCTGATGACCAAATTGATTCAGCCTGAATTCTATTGTTTTTTAGTATCTTCTTCCGCCTGCGTCACTGCAATGGCAGCGGCAGCACCGGTTTTTTCCAGCAAAGTTTTATTTTGATCGGAGGTTCCGGTTGGCGCCTCATCTGCTTTCTCCTGATTTTGGTCTGACGCTGATTGAGGGGACTCCGGGGGGATATAAACGGTAACGTTGCGATGGGCAAACTCGATGCCTTCTTCTGCGAAGGCTTCTTGCATCAGTCGATAGACTTCTTTTCGAATTACAAACTGCTGTCCCGGGGCGGTTTTGTATTTGACCCGCATGATCATGGCCGAGTCATCCATTTGTCTGACACCCTGGGATTTTATTTTATCGAGAAGTTTCGGGGCCAGTTCTTCATTTTGCATAATCGGTTCATATACTTTCTTTTTAATAATTTTTCTGACCCTTTCTACATCGGTGTCATAGCGGACACGGAAATCGAGTTTTGTGATAATATAATCCCGGCTCATATTGGTAACGATTCCGATATCGCCGAATGGAATCGTATTCACCATGCCCCTTGGATGCCGAAGCCTTAGCGAGCGCAGCGAGATGTGGTCCACCATTCCTTTTGTGCCGGCTGTTTCGATGTAATCACCGACACGAAAGGCGTCGTCCAGTAAAAAAAACAAGCCGGCAATAATGTCCTTTACCAGGGTTTGAGCACCGAAACCAATGGCCAAACCGATGACACCGGCTCCGGCGATCAGGGGGCCGATATTCACCCCAATAGAAGATAGTATGATCAACGTCGCCATTACAATGAGAACGGCTAAAATGAATTTACGCAGCAGCAGCAAAAGGGTACCGACACGCGAACCGCCGGCGCCGCCTTCTTCCATATCCTCATCGGTCTCAGGCATCTCCTCGGCTAGTTTGCGCTGAATGGCAGCGCTGATCACTTCCCATGTCACATAGCAAATTAATACTGCAACCAGTATATTAAATGCCGTCCGTGTAACCGATTTGCCAACCTGAATATCAATTCCCCATATTTCCAGAAGGTAAAAAAATACGAATGCCGCCAATGCGATACGCAGTCCGCTGCCAATGATGCGATTCAAACGACGCACATCTAGATGTTTTTTAATACTCGGCTCTTCGGTTTCAGCGCTTAATGGTTTGCTTTCCGTATCTTCTTTAGCAAGATCGGAATCCGCCTGGGATATGGCTTTTGCTCCGGAATCTTCAGTTGCAGAACCCGTATTATCTGAAGATTCGGAGGCCGGAGCAGTTCGCACCTCTCCAGGTTTGGTCGCAATTCCAAATACCATCCGCAATACTTCCCGCAGCCCCCAGTCAAGCAAAAAATACAACGGGATTATGAGAAGGGATTTGATACCCGGTGCGCCGGGTCGAACACCTGCCAGCAGCAGGTTGAACGCCGAAAGAAACCATAACAAAAACAATGCAAATATTGCCAAACGGTGCCAAATTTTGACAATCATAGACCGCAAACCGGTCTCGGGAAGATTTTTTCCCAAAATCAACTTAACCTGCTCGCGTTTTTGAACAATCATCGTGATGATCATCCCCACAATTACCAGCTCCACCATGGCAACCATCATAAGGTGGTTTGCTTCACTGACACCTGCTACCCGAAAGATACCGCAAGTTAAAAACCCAAAGCTGCCGGCCACCGCAATCGCCATAATCCAGCGGCAAAGATACGATGCGGTCTCATCATTCAGCGGCAGAAAGCGAAGTGCCGGAACTTTCGGTGCCAGGAAAAAACGAGACACAAGCTGGACGCCCATGACTATTAAAAACGCTGCCAGGTAGGTGGCAACCAGCACACTTTGCGGGCCGCTGCGTTCCATGAAAATGAAAAATATCGCCAGAGCGGCAATAGCAAAGATTAACATGGAAATGAAATCCAACAGTGATCCCAGAGTTAGACCCCCAATTTTTGCTTTCCAGTCGGCGGATGTTGCGCTTTCAATACGGCGGTAAAAGGCAGCAATATATCGCTTAAAAAACCATAGAATAACAAGACTGGCTCCCAATAACCCGATGACACTCATGATGGTTTTAAAGGGATCCGGTTTCTGCCGACTTTCACCTTTGCTGAGCAAGTGGTACAGGTGCGGCAGGTTTTCGGGGTCTGCCCCGGCGCCGGATTTAAGCTCGTATATACGCCACTGGATTAAATTGCTAACAAATCGGATTTTCTTAATTAAAAGAGCCAAGCCCCCCGTCTTTTCTGCTTTAATCGGTGCTGCTTGCTTTGCCTGTTTTCTCAACTCTTCGATCAAAAGGCGACGCACCTGTTCATCGCTGAGTTCAGCAACGATCAATTCAACCGTTTTGCCGTCAATGCGATTTGGCTCTGAGCTTTGATTGTCCTGCGCTGCATTTTGCTGTTTCTCATTGGCGGTGGATAGAAGTAACTGCTGCGGTCCGGCTGCAACAGAGGGTTGGGTCTGCAGGAATATGCCCACCAGTGTCAGTAAGATTAAGCCTTTGAATGCAAATAGGCAGCGAATCATTGGTAGTCTCCTAATTTTGGTACGTAATTGATCAAAATGCCAGCCGTGCCCTCAGACCGAAAACTCAAATCGTATCTTCCTCCGGGTTGGGGATGAGTTGGAAGTCTGGTGTGATGGCCAGATTCTGAGTCATTTGAAAGCGATAAAAGAGCTCAGCTGTATCCTCATGGTTAAGGATGTCTTCCAGACAGGCACGACCCAAAACATCCTCGGACCGCCAACCTGTGATACGCTCTGCAGATTTGCTCCAATACACAATCCGACGGTTGAGGTCACACACGTAGACACCGTCGTTTAAACAATCCATAATTTTTTCAGCAGAAATGAGTAAGTCGTTTTTCATGGGATTTCTTATAATGTGTTAGGGGTTTTGTGAATTTTGTACCTTGGATCCTATTATCGGGGTGAAACGTCAAGTTGTGAGAATTCGAGACATTCTCCCCAGCGGCAGTCCCATTATTCGTAATTACCTTTCCCCCATCGTTTGTGCTTCTGTGTATTTTCTATGTATCTTTAATTTTGTTAGTTATTTTGTTTAACCTCTCAGGTATCATATTGCTCTTGACAAACAGAGGCCTTATAAGCGTTAAGCGCATGCGCACGTCATTCAACAAGGTCCGGATTTGGAAACGTCCAGGTTCCGTCCAGGATCTCCTTCTTCGGCTGATACAGCCTCACGATGTAATTCCATCCCGGTACGATAGGCAGGAAGTTGGACTGCTTGGGGTCACCTCCGAAGTGGATAGTAATACTTCCGTCTTCGTTTTTCTTTGCCGTAACGTTGTTGAAGGAATAGGCGTTGTACTTGTTGACCGGCATCCAGCCCTTATCGTCATAGAGGGTCACAGACCAGAAGGCGTCCACCGGCACGTCCTTCGCGGTGAGTGTGTAGGGGGTCTTCCCGTCGTTCTTTTCGGGAACCACGTTCACGTACATGGAGGCCGCTGCCGGCAATCCGCCCCAGCCGAGTGCGGCGCCCAGCATCCAATAGACCGGGTCCAGCTCCTCTTTCTTGCCGAACATTTTTGAAGTATCTGTGACCGTAGAGGCGACCACATTGATCGTGTCTCTCATCTGCTCCACTTGGCTCTTCTTCCAATTGGGCACGTCAAAATTTCCTATATCAGCCTGCTCGACGCCGACCGCATCCTGGAGCCGATACGCCGCCTTCACATCTGACTTATCGTTCGGATCCATAAACGTTCGAACGGTCAGGAATACATATCGTGTACCGACACTCTCTTTTGTCAAAGTGACTTTCTGAGGACCGTAGACAACCGAGATCGAATGATCCTGACTCACAATCATCAAGGACTGATAGCGCCCTTTGGGATCTGGAAGCGTGATCGAGAGCGGAGACGTCAGATCAAACACGCCAAATGAGTAAAGTGTGTCCCGGTTGCCCCGAACGGTAACCTGGTTATCGGCGTCGTAGGGCTTCCGGCTATGGTTGAACGTTCCAAAGCAGTTGAGGTTCTCGATGTAGCCTTTCATCTGAAAGTCCGTTTCGGCACGGACGTAGTTGTCGGCGGTGACCTGAACGGGATCCTCAGCGAGAGCCGGCGCCAAGGCAAAGATTGAAATCCCTGTAATAAACAAGGCTTGCAGGGTTCGCTGTAAAGCTGAATGCGTTTTCATACCTGCTTCTCCTGTTATAAATATTTCTAACTCATTCAACCAGTTCAATTTCGCCAGGCTGCCATTGCTTGTCGAACCAGGGGTCCAACGGCCCATAAAGACGCAGTGCAATGAACCAACCTTTTCCGGGCACCGTTTGGATCCAATTAGCCTCCTTGCCTTTAGGTGCCTTCGGCGCAAAATACAGATCAATCGAACCATCCTTATTTACGTCCAGTTTGTGCCGCTGGTTATTTCGTCCCGGAAAGGGCTGGCCGGTCTGTAACTGTGATCGTGTTTGTGGGTCATAGGCAACGATGGACCAAAAATCCTTTGCGGGAACATCAGCCGGGATGTTGAGCTTGTAGGTTTTTGAGCCGTCCATGTAGTTGCCGTTTTTGTCCACGTTGAGCAGTGCATATTGCGAACCGGCCCCTACCATCTTGTTGACCATGGCCGGGGTGATCACTGTTGCCATGTAGTGAAAAAGGATGCGCGCATCGAGATTGCGACCACCGGCACCACCATTTTTGAGGAACTCGTGGTGGCCGCCAACAAAACCAGTGTACCAGGCAGAATTTTTGAAGAAATACGCTTGTTCATCACGGGAGTGGATCCAGATCGCCCTCGCCGTGGCGTTGCCGACGGCAACCGCCTCCTCCAGGATCTTCTGCATGCGATCATCGGGTGCGAATTTCTTGCCCTTTTCGATGCCGATCGAGGCAAACAAGCCGCGCAATTCAGGGTCGATCAAGCCCACGGGCTCTCTTTCGATGACATGGGCCAGCTCGCGATAAAACTCGAAGTTGTTGGCATGTACGGTGTTAAACGGTTTTTCCGAGCCGTTGAAGAACTTCATGGTCGGCGGATTGGCCGCTTTTGCCAACGGATAGATCTTGACGCCATTGCGGAACATGGCCGCAGCGGCATCGGGCTTTCCATCGACGAGGAAGCCACGCAGGATCAGCCAATTTACATAGCTGGGTGATTGGGTAACAAACATCTTCTCGGTCGAACCATTGACTTTAACGTCCTGCTGTTTGCCGCCAATCGGCGCTTCCAACGGCCCGTCATATTCGGGCGGCAAAAGCAGATACTTTCCCCCTTTTCCCTTGTCGGGGCCAGGCGCACCCATATCAATAACAAAGCGAAAGAAGGCGTCATTGACAGTGCCGGGGCCGGAACCTTTGGGGACTTCAACAACGATCGGCCCATCCTTTTTCAGGTCGAAAAAGGCCAGCGCATAGACCGTGTCGGTATTTCCAGTCAGGAAAATCGGGTCGGAATCCATCAAATCGTCAAAGATCACCACATGGTTGAAATCGGTCGCGCCCAGTTCGGCCTGACCAAGCCGCAGACCCTCAATCGACGTTGCCGGCATGCCATTGAGAAATGTCTCCACGCCTCTCATAAAGTCGAGATTGTCGTAGACTAGTTCAACCGTATCCCTGGTTGGACTGCCGTCAAAGAACTTCAGCGTGCCAATCCTGGTTTCAACCGTATCCGGCGTCAGAATGTTGTCCGGTATTTTGTTATTGTAACCAGGTGTGTTTTGCGCAAGACCTGCGGTGCTAACACCCAGTAACAGAACACTCGCCAATATCGGCGTATATATTTTTGAAGACAATTTCATCATTTTTTTTACTCTCCATTCTGGAGTCAGTTTTAATTGAATCGGTTTCAGTTTACTCATAGCGTGTTCTTGTAGATCTTCCCGTCCTTCATGATCATGGGGATGTTGTCCTTGTTCATCAATAGCAGCAGGTCATCGATCGGGTTGCCATCGATCAAGAAAATGTCGGCATAAGCGCCTTCCTGGATGACTCCTAAGGGACCCTGCGGATAGGGGTTGAGCGGACCTGTATTATTTGGCAAGGATCTGAATTATATATGGCGTGCCTCTATCAAATCTCGCCAATATTTTGATTCTATTATGTATTTGTTAAGATAACCTTAAATTTATCCGCCCATTTTCGTAAAAACCCTGAAAATCCTTTAAGTCTGATTCTTGGCAGACTTTATTCGTTGAATTTTAGGTGTGTTTAAAATCGAAGGTACTGGACAGTCAGAGCTATACGAAAATCATGCCGATTGGAAGCAATGGTATGCTATCAGATAGCGTTTGGCTATTAGCTTTCCGTTGATTCCTTGGATTGGGCTTGATGCCATGTTTGGTTCGCTAACACCAAAGAAGTTTCCACCTGTCGCTCTGGAATCGACCAGTATCTTCTGAGAAGACGATTCTTTTCTTCCTCAGAAACAAGCGTGTATCCGTTCTTTTGGTAAAATGAAACTGCCCATGAAGCAGCTACCCAAGTACCAACAAGGATGGGTTTCTCGGTCATGCTTTGCAAATGTTGAAGCAACTTTTTCCCGATTCCGCGTTTTTGTGCCCTTGATAAAACATAAGCATGACGGATAAGCGTTACATCGCCTTTGTCTTGAATACCCATGACCCCGAGCAGTTGGCCATCACGTTCCAGGCCCCAAAAAACAATACCATCTTCAATTTGGCCCCTGAGTTCCGCAAGCGACAGGTACGGCTCATGCCACCGATCTTGTGGTATAACTCCTTTATAGGCTTGTGCAGCATCGTTGATAATTTCAAATATGGCATTTAAATCTGATTCTTTACATTCTCTTATCATTTTTATTTATTTAAAAAATTTTTGATCTTCATAAATAGTATGGCCTATAAACCAATCTTCTAAAAAGCCGAGAAATTCATCCGCTGTTTTCAAACCTTTATTTAAATCCTCTGCATGATGATTAAACTCTTCAAGGAGCTCTAAGTGACGCTGATGATGACTACTGACTCCTGGGAGATTGCAAGACGTAGCTATATTCTCTTCTGAAGTAAAATGAAAATCAGCATACTTTCTTAATTCACTTATCAGCTTTTCTTTATAAGCAACATCATCAGCTTGTCTAAAGTTTATCCCTACTCGATTAATAAGGTCTACAAAATAGCGATGCTGTGAATCGACATATTCATTTCCGGTTTCAAAATCTGATTCCCATTCCAATTCCATAATATCCTCCTATCTGCCGAACACTCAAATATCAACAAAATATCTGAATATGATATTGGCTATCCACACACCTCAGTTAAAATTAATTGGTGTTAATCTTCTCCCTCAGCTTCCCCGAGCATTGAAATGTGACGACCTTCCTTGGTGCCAGAATCATAGCTTCTCCGCTGGCCGGATTCCTGCCTCTTCGCTCACGTTTCTTTTTCACGCTGAATTTTCCGAAGCCGGAAATCAATACGTCATCGCCGAATTCCAAGGAGTGCTTGATGAGTTCCAGTAATATTTCGACGGTTTCAATCGACTTTTTACGGGTGAATCCGTTTCTTTTGGCTACTGCGTCAATTATTTGAGCTTTAGTGAGAGTGCCAGACTTTGGCATGGTGGGGGCCTCCTTTCATTCGGAGACTTCAAACTATCGGTAAGAGTCTGATTTGTCAATTAAAAATATGAGAACTCGGTGATGGGCCCACACTACCAGGACCCTGCAGAATCGGAGTAAATGACAATCCGATGGCTGTTATTGGGGTATTGGGCTGGCCGGCAGAGTGGGAAAAAGAAGTACGTCCAATATTCAAAGGCTATTGCTTTCTCAACAATCAAACCTCATTTAGATTAGGCAAACTAATCCACAATAACGATGGGATCAAAATGTTAAGATTTGCTGGACAAATCTAAAACGCCGGCCATTGTAGGTTTCACCTATCTAATCCACAAATTATTTCGATTGTATATTACGTGCCTTAGTCAAATCCGGTCAACAAGCTGATTCTATTGTATATTTGTTCTGGCAACCTTAAATTTGTCTGCCCCATTTTCGTAAAATACTCTTAAATTTTCTAACAGCTTTTGAATTGATATTTGTATAAACAGCGAAACTCAAGAAAATTCGAATTTTACCAGACAACCATACGATTGATTCCTACCATTTTTATTCTAAATTGAGCATTGCGTATGACAACCTAACACTTTAGTTTTGATAGATAGCGAACAATTCCTAACTGGCTAACATTATTAATTTATGATAGATTTCTTCTACAAACTTTAATTGAATTGCAAAGTTATCTAAAAAAAAACGATGGAGTCAAGAAGTGGCACGCCGCAGGCGGAAAAAACAAAATAGCCTTATTTTTCGAAAGCTGGTTAAAAGCTGCATCACGCTGACGATTTTACTCGTATTTTTAACCCTGGTTCAGGTTGTCATTTTGAACTATTTTGCCCCACCTTTTACGGTAAGAATGGCTTGGAATTACATCAACCAACTAATCAAATCGGAGCGTCACAATCCCCCTATGTATATATGGCGACCGTTGGATAAAATATCACCGCACTTACAAAGAGCTGTCTTGGCCAGCGAGGATCAAAGATATCTGGATCACCACGGATTTGATATGGTTGAAATCCGTCAAGCCTTGAAAGAATTTTTCTTGGAGCAAAAATGCAGGGGAGCCAGCACCATTTCTATGCAAGCAGCAAGAACCATTTACCTGTTACCAAATCGCGGGATCATACGAAAAACTTTGGAAGCTTATTACACATTGCTAATCGAGCTGATATGGAATAAGAGGCGAATACTAGAAATCTACCTAAATACGGTTGATTGGGGATCGGAAGTCATGGGGGCAGAGGCCGCAGCCATGAGATACTTTCAAAAACATTCAGACCAATTAACACCCCAACAGGCAGCTCTTTTAGCAGCCATTCTACCAAATCCACATCGCCTCTCTCCCGTCAAATCCGATACCTATGTAAAAATGAGAGCTAAGCGCATCTTGGCCGAAATGCATCGTATGCCACTCTTGTGAACGATTATCTCCTTTAGCTGCCACTTTCTCTCGTATCTTCCCTTCTGCAAGGGGCAGCTAATCGTTGAGATCTCTATCATGATTAAAGAAATGGTTTGGAATAAGTATTTGCAAGAGGAAGGATTGGGTAAATATCCGGAGATTGTGAAATTATTCGATTCTGATTCCGAAGCGATTAAGTTAGTTAAACAGGCCTTGTTAAATGATCGGATATTAAGACCGGTGTTTATGCAGGTATTGCCTGAAGAGAAAACGGGAAAGATGGAAATTTGCAACAAAAAGCTAGCTGAGGAAAAAATAAAAGGGGATAAGATTCTTGCTAATTATATCATGGAAAACAAAGGAATTTTTCTCTGTGGTAAGCCTAAGCAGGCAAATGAAATATTGACGAGAGGAGGTAAAATTATTGTTGCGGTGACGGATAGACATTATGACAAGGTGCAGTTTCCGGTTGCTAATCTACGTCAATGTTATATTCCTTTACCCGATAGAAGATTTTTAACATTCAAATCATCCGGTTTATTTCATGATCCGGTTTCTAAACCCTATAATAAGAATTCATTAAAATTTACTGGAGTTGGAGGTAAGATAGAAAAAAATAACGCTTTAACATCATTTGAAAAATTAGGCTCTGACAGTGAAGGGTTTATTGATTTCTTGGCATATCAACCATTGTATAGTCTACCTGATGGAAAGGGTAATTTTGAAGAAGCTGAATACGGAAATGATGGAAAAAAGGCGCTACCATATCTAATTGTTAATTGTGCAATCAGTCCACATAGGATATCAAAGATTTCGCAGCTAGAGATAGATGATCCAGGACTATTTAGGTTGCGAAAAAGGATTTCTCCGTTATTAAGAGATCTGGCAATAAAAAGGCAACGTTCAGGGAGAAAACTTATGCCGGTTTTAGAAAGGTTTTTTAATTCGGGGCAAGAAGTTATACCCTTGGAAGATTATTTGCTGTTTATACCCGAAGAGATAGGGATAGGCACAGCCCGGAAACAAAATCACGAATTGTTTCATGTTACATTCCATGAACAAGATGTGAATATGGGCGGCCAGATGTGTGATCGTGAAGAGATGTACACCTTTGAAGACTATTTCAAAAAGAATGAAATTAAATATGTTGATCCCTTTTTTAAGATAATAAAAGAGACTCATATCGGGATAAGGGACATGATTTCAGCTGTAGGCGTCATAAAATTTTTATATAAAAGTAAAAGAGAATGGAAAGTAAACAGGTTAGAATTATTAGAAAGTTTTTTTAGAGCTTATTTTCGGCGGCTTTCTTATATTTATTTTGAACGTTGGGAGAGTTTGATTGATTATCTTGGTAATGTAATCACTTTTTATTTTGATCGTGACGAAGTGCTCGGACAAGGTGGATTAAAAAAATTAAGAGAATGGTATAGACTAGAACAAGAAAGAAGGAGAAAAAGCAGAGGGAACTCAAGAAAGATCAAATAGCGCAAACCACAATATATAGTATTGCGATTTTCGGCTCCAGGTGTAGATTACGTGCCTCAGTCGAATCCAGTCAATAATTTGATTCTCTTGGGTATTTGTTTTGACATTCTTTAATTTGTTTGCTCCATTATCGCAATAAATTGAAAAAATTCCTTAGTAAAATTGTTCAAAGCGAAGCCTCTGAGATTAGTTTAAAGGTCGTATTCTCCAATCGCTTCTGAAAAGGCTTATCTCTACAGGACATCGTGTTGTGGGCGAATAAGAAGAGCCATTCTTGAATCGTCGCAGATAGCCAACAGTAGGCCTCTTTCCACTGATTTTTTATGATTTCAGCCTTTTCAACGCTGAGTGAAACCAAGGCCTCAATGGGAAGAATTGTTTTCAAAAATAGAGCCAAGGCTAACTTGCGCGGAGCGGGATTCGCGCAAACCACCTCCCAAATTCGGCGCTCGTCTTCTGTGTCAGAAATCATATATTCAAGAAGGCGTAGTTGACCGACACCAAGTCCTATATCTGTGAGCCACGTGACCACATCATAGTCTTTGAGAGCTACAGAAAGCAAATAAACACATTGCTGCAGAAGTGCTAAGTCCAGTCCACAAATACGTCCTGCTTCCTGCAATTTGGTTGAGTATCGAAAGGTGTAAAATTCCGGAGTTCCGTGATGAAGTGCGTGGCTAATCTCATGATGCAAAACGCCTTGGATGACAACAGCCGGTACGTCTTTTACCCTTTCTTGGCAGATGTGGATTCTGGGATGACCTCTCCATGCTTCATGGGTGGCCAGAAAATCCGTCTCCTCTCCCGTTGCTATCCCAAGTTCCTGTTTCTCTTGCTGATAAAAGGATTGTAATTCACCCATGCGTTTCCAAATGTTTATGGAAATAAAGGCAGGAGCAGCTAAAGGTCCTTTTTTCTCCAAAACCTCGTTTGCCCACAATTGAACCTTGGCCACAAATTCCCTTTTGACCCCTTCACAAGGCAGAATTATAATTCGGGTGGTCATATATTTTCATCTTTGGTGGCGAAGCTGTCGAAATTGTCCAATACCTTAGAAAAGGGCAGAGAGCAGAGTCTTACAATGAATTGCAGCATCAAGCATATAAACCTATCAATACAGGTTCACAACGTGCTAATCGGATTTGCAGAATAATATTAGGTGCTTTTTAAATTCCGTTATTCTAACAATTACATCATTTGGATAAAATTTAACTCTTCTTGGAGGTTACTGTCTGAAAAGACGAAATTTGCTGCTTTACTTTTTTCCCTTTACACTTTGGGCAATTGTATTTCTTCTTGTCATAGTCGGAAATTGAAATGATTACATTAAAAGCTTTTTTACATTTTTCACAGTAGAATTCGTAAGTAGGCATGGCGCATCTCCAATTTCTGATTTAAATACAAGTATAAATGCTGATAAAAACAGGTAAATGATGTTTTCAAAGTATCAAAATCAAAAGATCAGGCATCAAATTAGCGTGGCAATTTAAGCAAAAATTCTGACAATTATTCCTTCTCAACAAGTTCACTCGCAGAAACACTTATGGGAACTCCCTCATAAGGAGTTCTTCTTGTAGATCGCTGGGTCTGAACTTCCTTCATCGTTTTCAAGACTTCAATGCTGCTTTTTAATCCTTTAACATACCTGGCCATATTTATAGCCCCTCCGGCTATTTGGGCCAGCGCCTGAACAAAATTCACATCATCCAGCGTGAACTCCCAGGGTTCAGATGTATAAACGCGCACAGCCCCTATTAAATTGCCCGCGACAACGATTGGCACCGAAAGTATGGAGGAGATTCCTTCTTTCTGAGCTTCTTTAGGATACTGGATTCTAGGATCATCCATAACATCATATATCGCCACTGGCCCATCCTCCAACGATTGGGCAATGGAGCGCAATGCACTCACAGGGCCTTTATTTATATACTCATCACTTAATCCGAATGAAGTTGCCAGCTCCAGTTCATTTGTTTTCCGATTAAACAGAAACAAAGCACATCCCTTGACATTCAAAGCTGATTTAATGCTTTCTACCGTCATTAAAGCAACTTCTTCCGGGTCTTTGGAGTGAGAGATTGCATTTGCAACCTTAAGCATTGTCTCATAATTGATGACTTGTTTTTCCATGATTTTTCTCCTTTGTTTATTTGTTATGGATTTTAAGATGAAGTTAATCAGGTATTTCCTATTTTTCCTGATGGTATCGCAACAATTTTAAAGCCATGAAAAGCACTTCAATCTCTCTGAATTTATCGTCTGGCCTTTTCATAGGTTTTTTCTAAAAGCTCTTTGACCTTGGCGACAAGCTCAGCATTCGAGTATCGATCAATTAAAACGCATCCTTTAGTCCTACAATTACGTCAATTCCTCTTTCTTGGGAGCTTTACAAACCGTTTCGATATATTTCACAACGAGACTATATATCCTTTACCTCTCCCACGAGTTTGTCAAACTGCTCCACGTCCACTACCGGTGAAGTTGTGAAATGAATTCCGGTCAATTTGTTCAAAGCGACCGAGGTGGCTATGGCTTTGTCCGCATCAGGAAACTCGATGGTGAAGACAAGATCATGTTCACCCATGACAGCATACATAGATACTATCTTACCGCCGTTTTTTTGGATCACTTCACGGGTTTTCTCTGTCCTATCGGAACTGATGTCCTTCATCGCCTCAGATGAATATTTCCCGAACATTAAGAAGATAGACATTTGTAATCCCTCCTTTCCTTAATAATGGAACCCATCGGTAACAGACCTTACGTTCACTAATTTACTTTATTACCCCTGCCTTCGTGGATTGACCTAACTTGCCAGTATCTAAAGAATTACATAATTTCCGATAATTAACTGATATCCAAACTGCTTCACCCAACAAAAAAGCCAGGCCACCTTATAAACAGGCAACTTGGCTATTTATTTAAGACATGTGGCATGCTGTTTCCCCTAACAGTATGCGGTTGTCTAATAAGCTCACAGATAGATTTTATAGATTAATCTCGAGTTGAATATTTAATAGCAGGTTATGGTATGGAAGGTCAAATGAAAACAGGTTCAAATAAATTCGACTTGAAAATTCAGGGAAAATTTTGTGGTGGGCCCCTCGGACGGTTATCGCAGGATCAGGC
>JAIVWA010000009.1:0-22082 GCA_049190255.1 Gammaproteobacteria bacterium
TGACAAAGAACTCAACCCCCACGGCATCGGTTTGTGGATGGCCGGGGATGGGACTTCTTCCCTTTTTGTGGTGAATCATCGTCGGGATGGACACTTTGTTGAAATCTTTGAGTATCGGGGTGGCAAACTGGTTCACCGGCAGTCGGTTTCAGGAGCCTTGATGCACAGCCCCAACGATGTGATACCGGTTGGACCGGCCGCTTTTTACGTAACCAACGATCATGGCAACGCCACTGCGTTTGGGCGTATGGCGGAAGAGTATCTCCAATTGGCACGGTCCTATGTGCTCTACTACGATGGCCAAAGCTTTCGTAAAGTTGCCCAAGCGCTTGCCTACGCCAACGGCATCAATATAAGCTCGGATGGCCAAACGGTTTATGTTGCTGCAACTGTGGAACAAAAAATTTATGTATATGATCGAGACCGCAATACCGGGGACCTGTCCTTGCGCAGCACGATAAAGGCCGGGACCGGCGTGGACAATATCGAAATTGATCAAAGGGGTGATTTATGGGTCGGTTCCCATCCTAAACTTCTGACCTTCGTCAAATATTCCAAAGACCCCGGCGTGTTATCACCCTCCCAGGTGATAAAAGTGGAAACGAAGGCATCCGGTCAATATGAGGTCAAAGAGATTTATCTGAGCAATGGCCAACCGCTTTCGGGTTCCAGTGTGGCGGCCGTCTTTGAAGACACGCTGCTCATCGGGTCAGTTTTTGACGAGCACTTCCTGTTGTGCCACCTGCAAAACTAACCTAAGGCCCCTAAAAGGGCTTTGATATTATTGTTTATTTGGGGGATAAAGCCTTTAATGAAAGATGGGATACCATGGGATCAAAGTCGCGGTCATCATGTAATAATGGCAACCCCTCAAGAATGCAATAGGTTCCGATGATAACATCGATCGTCTTGCGAACCGTTACCCCCTTTTTCCTGAGTATTCTGTAGTTTTGAGCGCTTTGCACAGCGACCTGGTAGCCGCCAATCTGGTGAAAAGGAAGGGCACTCAGGTAGGATTTTGCTGATTCATAGTCATTATCTGACCGAAACCCCTGTAATATTTCGGTCAGAATTAAATCACCGATTATGACGGGAACATCAGACAGAAGATTATCCAGCAGATTTGTCTGCCACGTTCGATTTCCGTTGAAATAATCGATCCATACGGATGAGTCGACCAGTATCATTGATCCAGCCTCATTTTTTCGAGGTCGCCATCCCAATTTAATTTACCGCGTAAGCTCTTGATGCGCTCCTGTTTCTTGATCCGGATTAATAGGCGTAGCCCGGTTTCAACTACAGCCTTTTTGGTTTTCAACTGGCTTAGCTTTATGGCTTCAGCCATTAGGTTGTCATCAATAACGATATTGGTTCGCATAATTTTCTCCTGTGTGTATCATTTTGTATAAATATACACATTGGTAATATATAATGCAAGTCCTATCTTTCAAAAATAAGTCGGTTGGCTTGTCAATCTTCACGGCCAGTGCTTATGGTTGCTGTGAGCATAAAAAATGACAGGTATCAAGAAGGAAGACATGGGTGTGAACTTCGAAGAACTGGATTACCAGCGAACGGCTCTTGGTGAGTTGATTCTGCGGCGGCGGCGTGCGTTGGGAATGGATGGACGTGAGATATTCGAGGTGAAACTCAATGATGAATACCTCATGTCGTCGCTGTTTCATGAAGGCGAAGTGGCGCTGACCGATCTCGGGTTGGCCGAGCTTACGGGCCAAGGCTGGGATGTCGTGGTCGGGGGATTGGGTTTGGGCTACACCGCGGCGGCGGCCTTGAAATATGACCAGGTCGCGCGAATGATTGTGGTGGAGGCTCTGGCGCCGGTGATCGATTGGCATCAGCGTGAACTTGTTCCCAATGGCACACTGCTTTCGGAAGATGCTCGATGCCGCTATTACCACGAGGACTTCTTTGCGCTCGCGCGGGGCGACGGCTTCGACCCGGATGATCCGGGGCACCCGTTCGACGCCATACTTCTTGATATTGATCACACGCCTGATGCCCTGCTTAATCCCAGTCACGCAGACTTCTATTCGGAGGAGGGGATGATGCGCCTGCGAGCGTTCCTCAGGCCGGGGGGCGTGTTCGGGTTGTGGTCTAATGACGTGCCGGACAAGGGATTTCTGGCCATTCTGTCCAGGGTGTTCGATCAGGTTGATGGACATGTCGTCGAGTTTGAAAATCCGATTCAGGGCAAAACGGCGGCCAATGGGGTATACGTCGCCAAGGTTGAGAAAGGCCCTTAGCCGGAACGATTCACCGAAAAATGTCCCCTATTTTATATTTTTTAACCGCATTCCAAAAAGAAAGCGTAATCCGTTGATCTTTAACAAATGGAGCCGCAGGCCAAAGTGATTACAGAAGCCGGCAAAATACAGCCGAACGCCGACAGAGGCGATCGGTTTTTCTATGGATACGTCCTGGTGGCGGTCTCTTTCCTGCTGCAGGTCATCGGGTGGGGGGCTTACAACAGCTTCGGCGTTTTTTTCAATCCGCTGATGAACGAATACGGCTGGTCCCGGGCGGGTATCTCGGGGGCCGTTTCCGTCAGTTTCTGCATGTACGGTCTTTCCAGCATTCTGCTGGGACGGCTCAATGACCGGGTGGGACCCCGGCTCATCATGACGGTCAGCGGTATTTTCCTGGGGGTTGGCTACCTGCTGATGTCCAGGCTGACATCACTCTGGCAGCTTTACCTGCTTTACAGCCTGCTGGTGGGGATCGGCATCAGCGGAACCGACGTGGTGCTGCTGTCCACCATTGCCCGCTGGTTCATTCGCTTAAGGGGCCGTATGAGCGGCGTTCTCAAGGTGGGAAGCGGCGTGGGCATGCTGGTCATGCCGCTGTTTACCAACTGGCTTATCACGGCCTTTGGCTGGCGGACGGCGCTTTTTGTCATGGGTATAGTGGCCCTGATCCTGTTCATCGGGCTGTCCCAGCTGCTGGTGCGCGATCCGGCCAGACGCGGCCTGCGCCCCGACGGTGACGGCCGGGTGGCTGCCGAGATCAGCCCGGCCGGCGAAACAGGATTTTCCCTGCGGCAGGTCTTGAAAAGTCTGCAGCTGTGGCTGATCTGTACGGCGTACTTTCTCCTGCTGGTCTGCGTGTTCACGGTGCTGCTGCACATCGTGCCCCATGCCATCGACCTGGGCATCCCCCGCGGCGGGGCCACCCGCGTGCTGGCCACCATCGGGGGGCTGAGCATTGCCGGCCGGTTTATCATGGGCTTTTCCAGCGACCGCATCGGAAACAAATGGGCCCTGGTCATCTGCTATGGTTTCCTGTGTGTCAGTCTGGGCTGGCTGCTGCTGGCGGATCGGCTGTGGATGCTCTTCGTGTTTGCCATCGTCTACGGGTTTGCCCATGGGGGATTTTTTGCCGTCATGTCGCCGCTGACTGCCGAGTTCTTCGGAACCGCTTCCCACGGTACCATTTTTGGCATGATAATTTTCGTGTCCACCATCGGTGGTGCCATCGGCCCTCTGCTGGCCGGCTATGTTTTTGATCTTACCGGCAGCTACCGCCTGGTGTTTTTGGGCCTGCCCCTGATCAGCACCCTGGGCCTGGGGGCCACATTGATGCTGCGTTCACCGGCGCGGCGTTGAAATTAAATTATACCGGCGTAGGTCCCTTTCTGGAAACAGGTCCTTTGTGTAGCGTCTCCCCAGCGTTTTCTTTCTGCAATCCGCTGCAAAAACAATTCGCCGTTCTTCACTATCCTTCCACCCACAACATCGACACCGCGGACAAAAAGCGGGTCCGGGAAATATCCCGCCGTAGGACCGATAATTGAGACAAATGCATCCGGTGAACAATGGGCCAGAATCTCATCCAGTGAATTGTTCAATATGGTCGTACTGGTGCATAGGATCTTATTGCATGTGCTCAATTTCGTCGCATCCATGGTAATTGGCAAATTGGGAAATTGTTGAATCAACTGCTTATTTTTTTCAATGACAACCAGCTCAGCATTGGCCTTCTTGATGGTCTTAATCAACCCGGAGAACAACCCGACCATGCCGACCCTGTCGCCTTCGGAGATCGACAACAGCCCCAGTGAATCAGTCGCATCATCAACTGCGAAATTGGTCTCCCTCATCACATACTGACAAATTGCGTTAATGGCCGCCAGACCGATCATCTCTTTAAGTGGGTCGTCATTACCAAATTCAAGCGCAAATCTGCGCGGGTTTTTTTCGACAAAATCCGACGACCGTAAAGCAGTGTATTCTTCTATTTTTTCATCAGGCAGGAGAACAAAGCTGACGCCGACCGCCCCGCCTTCAAGACTGATGGCCATAAACTGGGCATCTTTTGGCTGGCCGCCTTTATAGAAAGGCGGGAAAAAAATGTTTGCTATTGGCGGAAGGGTAAATTTTGTCGCTAATTCTGTAATCATCTTTTTGAATTCGTCTTTTAGACCCATTGCAACCCCTCAAAAATTGAGTTAAAAACCAATTGGCAGTTATCCGTTACTCGTTATAACAATTAACCCCTAATTGAGCATTTTTTGGCTCAATTAGGGTCTTACTCATTTTCTTTTCCGCTTTGAAATATCGTGCAAACTGATATAAAATGATCAGATCCTGGATATTATAACCCATCCTAGGGAAGTTGAATTGACCTAGATCAAAAGAGGATTTTAAATGGCCAGGCCATGGCGGATAGTTGACAGTGTGGATACCGATGAGGGGCTTCTCGATCTTCGGCAGAGGGGCCAGACGGATTTTCTTATAACCATCGATCGTCGGGTGCTGATGAACTCCTCGGCCAACATGTCCGAGATAGTTTTGGCGGAGCTGGCTTGTGAGTCCCTGAAGAATAAAAAGAATCCCAGGGTGCTGGTGGGCGGCCTGGGCATGGGTTTCACCCTGAAGGCCGCCATTGATAATCTCCCCGCTGATGCCGAGGTCGTGGTGGCTGAACTGAACCCGATAATGGTCAAATGGTGCCGGGGGCCGATCGCCCATTTTAGCGGCGGGGCAGTTGACGACCCGCGGGTCAAGATTGTGATTGATGATGTGGCCGCGGTCATTCGTTATGCGGCAATCAAGGGCAAGGGAAATCGTTTTGATGCCATAATTCTGGACCTGTACGAAGGTCCTCATCAGGGGGCCCCGGGCAGAGGAGAGTATCTGTACGGCGATATGGCGCTGGAGTTAAGCAGTTCCGCCTTGAAGGCGGGCGGGGTCTTTGCGGTTTGGTCCGAAGACCCGGACAAGGCCTTTGAAAAACGTTTGAAAGCTGCCAGGTTCTCCGTTAACCGGCAACGCCCGGGCCGGGGCGGTCGCAGACATGTGGTTTATATTGCTAAAAAAACGTCCGGCTCTCAAGCCGGCGGATCCGGCAAAACCAGACCAGGCGGTCGAAAACCCCACAAAAATTAAGAATTCGAGAAAAGAGGGAAACTTGATAAATTCGACTTTTTACGAATTTATCAAACTTATAATCTGAAGATCTCCCCCATCCTGCCGACCCGGACCACTATCGGCTCCAGGCTTCCAGTTGCGACACGTCAGCCCGCAGCCTTGTTAACGTTTCAGGGGAGTTGAACAGTTTCCGGCACAGTTCGCATTTACGATAGGTTATGATCTCGCGTGCCTTCATACCGGTAAAGGATGCGATATTTGTTATCCCCATGGTTCTAATGAGGTTGTGCAACCGGTCTGTTTCACTTTTAGTAAAAAGCTGTTCCAGCGTATTGTCGTTCAAGTTCCCAAGGTAAAAAAAGTTTGTTTCCGGGAAATGGCTGCCCGCATCGCAACAGGCGTACATGTCAAGATCCGGAGTAAGATAGGGGTTCATGTTGCAGCAGTTTGCCTGATAATCGGTCAGAATACGCCGGGGTTGGAAAGACTCCGCACGACCGGCATAGATGACGGGTTCGGGGAAAAACGTGAGGCAGTGATTACGCAGAAACTGTTCATGCTGATCATCCTCTTTGGAAAAATCGGTAATAAATGAAATAAAATAATTTAACCCGATCTTCTGACAGCTGCGGGCCGCATTCAGCACATTGTTGCGGTTTACATTTTTCTGGTGCCACCTTGAGTAACTCAATCTCAATTGGCACAGCCCATTTTTTTTCAGTTCTGAAACAAGGTGGTCGGAAGACTCGGCTGTCTTGGCCCAAAAACTGTTGGTAACAATTCTCGTATATATTCCGATTTGCCGGCACAGTTTCACAAGCTCTGCAATCTTATTGAAATACAGAAACGGTTCACCGGCGGAAAAACTTATTCCGCCAACACCGGCCCGGGCCATCTCGACAATGACCTCTTTGGCCTTATCATGATCCATCTTCCTGCCGGCAGCAAGGTCTTCGGTGGCCACGCAGTGCTCGCACCTGATATTGCATCGGGTTGAGTATCCAAAAGCTAATTTGCGCATGTTAAAAATTAATCCTCATAAATCACCATTTTTGCGATCCTTGTTAATACCATAGCCACAGGACCCGCAGTCCGCTGCCATGGTTTTACTCCAAATGAGCTCAATTATCAGGGATTCATTTCATAGGCCCCATCCAGCACCGCAATATGTTTTTCCCAGACCCGGTTAAACCTTTCCAGGTCCTTTACCGGCTTTTTGATCATTTGCAGGCACAGTTTCATCTGCTGCTCGGTGGAACCGGTTTTTGAGTAGAGCTGCAGGGCGAATTTCGAAAAATCCCGGACCATGAAATCAAAAATCTGATCCATGATATCATCTTCCACGACCTCAATTTTCGCTTTTTCAATGAGAAGCTGGCCGTAGGTCACCAGGGTAAAAAGCTCGCCCAGGTTAAGGAGAAAGTCAATGTCCTTGGCCTGCTCCTTGCTCGGGGTGGCCGTGAGCAGAAACTCCTTGAGCACTTCAATCTGCTCCTTGAAGATATTCAAGTTGGGCAGGTCCAGGCTGTTGTAGGCCAGGGCACTGTCGTGAAACTGAATCTTTCCGAGCCCCCGGGTCGCCCCCTGGTTAAAAAGAAAATCATCGTTGGTCGGATCATCTCTTTTGGGAATTTCCGGGAATTTCCCGGGGTTGAAAAAGTAATTGGCCATGAACTTGATAATCAGGGCCATGTTCACGTGCACGGTGCCCTCAAGTTTCGGCAGGGCCCGGATATCCCGCGCGGCCATTTCAAAATACATGTCCTTTTCAAAGCCCTTGGCTGCGATAACGTCCCACAGCAGGTTGATGACCTCTTCGCCCTGGGTGGTAACCTTCATTTTTACCATGGGGTTGTAGAGCAGGTAGCGCCGGTCTTCTTCGGAGGCCGCCCGCATGTAATCGGAAGCCCGGTGCGCAAACATCTTCATGGCCACCAGCCGGGTCCAGGCGTCCACGAAAAACTGCCGGATATGGGGAAAATCGGTGACGCTGTGGTTGAACAGTTTGCGGTTGGAGGCATGCGTGATGGCTTCGTAAAAAGCATGGGCGCAGATCCCGATGGAAGCCCAGCCGAGGTTGTATTTGCCGACATTGATCGTGTTCAGAGCGCTGTCCCAAGCCTCCTGGCCGGTGCTGAGGATCTCATCGTCGGTAATCGGGTAGGCTTGCAGGGCGTATTCGGCAACGTAATTTTGTGAATTTACAACGTTTTTAACGCATTCGTAATTTTCGTGGTCGGTTTCGACCACAAAAAAGACATAGTCGCCGGTTTCTGAATTTTTTGCGAAGGTTGAAACCAGCGCGGCCTTGTTGGCATTGCCGATATAGTATTTGCCGCCGTCGGCCACGTATTGACCTTCGGAAAGCGGCGTTAAAGCCATTTCGGACGAATAAAGGTCCGCGCCGTGGGCCTTTTCACTGAGACCGAAGGCGAAGATGCCGCCTTCTTCCAGGAGCCTGGCGGTCTTTTCCTTTACTTTTTCGTTGTTTCCCATCCAGATCGGGCCCAGGCCGAGGATGGTGACCTGCCAGGTGTACCAGTACTGGAGGCCGTAAAAGCCCAGAATTTCATTAAAAGTGCAATTCCTATAAGTGTCCCAGCGTTTGTCGCCGTCACCGTACGGGGTGGGGGTGAGCAGGGTCGCGAACACTTTTTCCTCTTTTAAAAACTCCAGGAAATCCGCGTACCAGACCCGCTCATGATCGTCGTGCTTGAGCTTTTCCTTGCCTTTGTTTTCGAAAAACGCGACGGTCTTCAGCATGATCTCCCGGGATCGGGGATCGAGGTGTTCAAAGGTTTCATTTTTAGGGTGCAGCAGCATGTTGGGGCTCCTTAGTTTTAGATCCTTTGTTTTCCATGATATAATCAGCAGATGAAATATCTTTTAACAGACCCAATTCTCCGAAATTACTATTTTTCTAACTCCTTTTTAACAGCAAGTCCTATTTGTTCCAGAGTATATGGTTTTTTAATGTATTCTCCGGCCCCCAATTTTTGAGCCTCCTTAACACGCTCCGTTTCAGAAAATCCACTGGCTATAATTGCTTTCTGCCCAGGATGCATTTCAAGAATCCGCCTGTATGTGTCAAGTCCATCAATGCCAGGATCCATAATCATGTCTAAAATGATCAGATCTACTGATCTGGATTTCAAGTATTCAATTGCCTCTTCACCACTTGAAACTGACGTTACAAGATAACCTAGTTGTTCTAAAATGATAGATGCAATCACTCTTTGCTCTTTTATATCATCTACAATTAAAATCGACTTCTCTTTTCCCATATAATCCTCAATTGCTAATGGTGATTTATCTCTGGCGAATTCTTTTCTGGTTGCAGGAAAATATAGTGTGATGGTGGTTCCCTTTCCCACATTACTTTGTACATCAATATATCCTTTATGATCTTTTACTGTACCCCAAACAACCGCCATGCCTAATCCCGTACCGCTTCTACCCATCACTTTTTTTGTATAGAAAGGCTCAAATATTCGCGATAAGTCATCAGTCGAAATGCCTATTCCTGCATCGGATATGCTCAAAACAGCGTAATCACCTTCTTCCACGTCATCATAACCTCTCACCGGTCTGTCAATATATCGATTTTCTGTCTTTATAAAAATTAGCCCCTCATCCGGCATAGACTCTGCTGCGTTAGCGACTAAATTCATTACCGTTTTTGATAGATGAATAGAAGAGCCGATAATATTTAAAAGGTTGGTTTCCAGATTGATTTCGACTTGAGCTTTAGCATAGAAAGATTTCAACCTCTTATGTTCAGGGCTTTTCAAATAATCCGAAATTATATGATTTATATTCACCACATTGGTTATCGCAACCCCCCTTCGAGCTAAAGTCAACAAATCCTGCACGACGGTAGCGGCTTTTTGTCCTGATTCCTTTATAGTTAAAATAGGTTTTCTTAATGGGCTGTCTTCAGACAGTTGAAGCAACAACAGTTCTGGATAACTTACAATACCACTCAAGATGTTATTAAGATCATGTGCCACGCCTCCTGCAAGGGTTCCGATGGCTTCCATCTTTTCAGCTCTTTGCAATTGAATTGTGAGCCGTTGCCTTTCCCGCTCGGCTTTTTTGCGCCCTGCGATCTCCGTTTCAAGTTCTTGATTGGTCTTACTCAAATCAGCGGTTCGTTCTTTTATGATAGTTTCGAGATCTTCCCGGTGTTTTTTCAATTCCTGTTCGATGTCTTGTCTTTGGACGATTTCTTCTTGCAACTGCTCTACAGCTCTAGTGAGCTCAGATGTGCGATCTTCGATAAGTTCTTCAAGATGGTTCCGATGTTTCTCAAGCTCTTTTTCTCGAAAAGCAAGCTCTGACACCCTTTCTTCAAGCTCATTATGATAATCCACTAACTGCTGATTATTCTTTTCTAGGGTATCCAGCATATCATTAAAAGACAAACCGAATTGCACGATCTCGTCATTTTTGTCCCCCAAAACCGTGCTGCGCGCCTTGATGTTTCCTGCTTTTACCTCTCTCATTACGCCGGCAACTGACCTCATGGGGTTTATTATTTTCTTTGAGATCAGCGTGAGGATCAATAGAAGGGTGATAATACTAATAATCGTTGAAATGAGGAAGAAACGATTCAACTTCTCTCTGCTTTTCTCGACTTCCTGGAATTTTATTCTCAACAGGCTTTCCGATTCTTGAGAAGTCTCTATAAAAAGAACCATAAGCTGCGTGCTAATTTCATCGAAACGCTCATTGATTGATCTAATTTCACGTTCTAATGCAATATCATTATCCAATAGATCTCTAAATCTTTTTAAGTAACCCTTCACTCGCTCATCCATAAGCTTTGCTTTTAAAAGCCTGTTTTCAAGAGAAGCTATCACCACTTTAAGTGCCTGGTATTCAGATTCCAGACCATCAATACGATAGCTCATCAGAAAATGGGTTAAATTAAAAAGAGGCTTTAAAAGAATGGTCTTATTGCTTCTTAAAACAAAGGAGACCAGCGATCGATAGCTTGTATCCATGCGAGTACGATGCAATCGCTGTTCGGTTTTCAATTGGATGATTTTGTTGAAATCCTCTTCATATTGAGTCAGACCGTTTAAGACCTGCTCAAGCTTTCCTTTGATGGATATGCTGAGCTGTTTATTATACAATGCCATCAGACGCTTTCTCATCTGCACCATGACCGCCCCAAATTGTTTATCAGCTTCAGGATGCTCTTGGAAGAGAATTTCCCTTTCCCAAAAACGTATTTCATAGAACAAATCATGGAGAAATCGAATTTCCCTTTCAGTAAAAACAGTTTCCTGCATCACAATTGCGCTTTGACTCTGTTCGCGTAAAAAGTAGGCCAAAATAGCGTATCCAATGCCGAATGTAAGTATCAAGACTCCTGCAATTGCGTAAAATCTACTGTTAACCGACCGTAACAAAATGACGTCTCCTATTTAGTAACCAGCAAGAGTTCAACCGGTATAATAGCGGGCAATTCTTCTCCACGAAAATAGCCAGCCACGATTTCTATTGATAATCTGCCCATAGTTTCGGGTTTCTGAGCTATAGTTGCAGTGAGCCTGCCTTGTTTAACTGCCTGTACAGCCTCCCGTATTGCATCAAATCCAATAAGCACCCGGGGCATTTGAATTTTCAATTCCTCAAAAGCGTCAATAGCCCCTAGAATCATGTTGTCGTTATGAGCAAAAACCGCATCAAATTGGGTATCACTCTGCAGCAGATGCCTCATTATTTCCCGAGCTTCCTTTCGGTCAAAATTGGCCACTTCCCGTGAAACTACCCTTATGGCGGGATACTTCCTAAGTTCTTCATTGAATCCCATTCCTCTTTCATGGGCAGCGGAGGTCCCTGGAATACCTTCTATTTCGATTACTCTTCCTTCCCCCTTTAGATATTTCGCCAAAAATCTGGCGGCCATCCTGCCCCCTTCTATATTATCAGATTCAATGTGACATAAGATTTTCCCGGCAGAAGATTTTCTATCAACGGTGATAACGGGTATATTTTCCCTGTTAGCCATCTCTATGCCCGGGGTTATCGATTCCGTATTGGTAGGATTAATTATAATGACATCTACTTTTTCTTTTATGAGATTTGCTATATCCGTCAGTTGTCGGGCATCTTTATTTTCAGCATCCACTATAACCAGTTTTACGCCAAATAATTCAGCGGCCTCCTGGGCGCCATGTAGAAGGGTTGAAAAAAAAGGGTTCTTCAAATTAGAAATAGATAGAGCGACTTTTTTATTAAAGGCCTCATATGTAACCAAATCCAGAGGCGTTTGCTTGTAAGATGGAATTTTTTGACCATTCAAAGCCTTCCATGCCAGTTCCACACCATACTCCCCCATAAGCTCCGGGTGGTGTTCTACTGTGGCTTGAATGCGAGAGTTTCGCATTTCATCGCGCACCGATTCAATATTATCGTATCCTGCAAGCAGAATGTTTCCCGTGAGATCCATAATATCCAAAGCTTGAAGAACTCCAAGGGCCATTTTATCGTTGGCGCAGAATATAGCGTCTATGGATTTGTATTTTTGAAGTAATCTAATTGCAAGTGAAAGCGCTTCATCGGTATGCCAGTTCGCACTTTCGGAGCTTACAACTTTGATCTTACTATTTTGGGTGACGGCTTCGATAAACCCTTTTTTCCGTAGATCAGCGTTTTCAACACCACGAATCCCTTCAATCAATATGACTTGTCCACGTCCTTTTAATTTATTTTTGACATACTTCCCTATCATTTGTGCTCCAAGGCGGTTATCCGATCCTACAAAGGGTATATCAATACCTAAATGATCCATAGACTCCCGGTGAAGTGGGTTATCAATGTTGATAACGACGATGTTCTTGTCCAAAGCTTTTTTGCAGACCGGGACCAATCTCTTTGAGTCAACTGGTGCAATAACAATGGCTCCATATCCCCGGGAGATGAGGTTCTCAAATATTCCAATCTGCCGTTCCACGTCAGTTTCACGTTCAACTCCAAAGACTTCTAATGGGATATTCTCTTCTTGAGCATATTCTCGTGCACCTGTCTGCATTTTGAAAAAGAAAGGATTGGAAAGAGCCTTCATGATGAGAGCAACCGTCCTCTCGTTCCCAGCTTCTGCGATGGTGATAATAAATAGAAGATAAAGAATAGCTAAAAGGGAAATGAAAACTTTTCTGAGAAAAAAGATTATGAACCTTTCGAACTTTTCAGCTTCCACAATGCCCTCCTTATCTATGGTTTGGGCTATCTTGCCATTCTCTGTAATTCGACAGTTATCGAAATCGATAGTGATAAAATTCAAGTATCACAAAGGTTTAGGGGTTGTCAATTGCGGTAAATCGATGAACTTAAGAGATGTCCGTGGAATTTGGATATTTAAATTTTCTAATATCGACTTCGGAAAAGCTTAGATGTCTTTTTTATTGCTCAGCAAAAATGCATAAAAACATGATCGTCCCCATGTATCCAAAAATTTGTCCGGCCAAGGGCAAATTCGAGGAACTACTCCTGTGAAAACGGGGCGGTGTTGTTTTTTGCGTTATTTTTTTATAAACTGGAAACATTATGCTATTAAATCCAAATCTCTTGACCTTACACTGAATTTCTTATAGATTTCGATATAGGACACAATAATCACTAATCAAGACGCGACCCCCGCGTACACAAGTCTACTCGATAATTTTCATTCTTCTGTAACGATAATCTAAAAGGAAAAACTGTGGCATTCAATGAAAAATCCCCGGAACGTTTGTGGATTGTCGTAATTTCAGGTATCGTTGGATTGGTCGTCCTCGTTGTCGCCGGCTATTTAGTCTGGCAATCATTCCAGGTGGATGAGGTGAAGCCGAAGGAGGCCCAAAAACCCGAGTTGCCGCGGA
Source organism: Gammaproteobacteria bacterium (assembly GCA_049190255.1). GTDB lineage: Bacteria > Desulfobacterota > Desulfobacteria > Desulfobacterales > JAFDCJ01 > JAFDCJ01. Next base: position 13,259 of record JAIVWA010000009.1, read on the forward strand.
TGGCCAACCTGCCTCCCAAAAAGGAAGCGATCCCGCAGCCCCCGCCACCGTCTTACACTCCTGATGCACCGGTGCTGGAAAAGGCACGCAAGGCCCTGCGAGAGGGTATAACTCCCGAAGCGGCCCTGGCCTTGGCCATCGCCTTACCTGAAAGCCCTGAACGGAGGGATGCGGCGTTTCTTTTGCTGGAGTTTGCAGCTGATAGCGGGAATGCAGAAGCGGCGCTGGCGGTCGCCCACTATTACGACCCGACCGATAAAGCGCCCAGCGGCACCATTCGTAAGAATCCGGAAACCGCCTATGGTTGGTATACGGAGGCCCTGGCAGGAGGGCAGGAAAACGCCAAGATCCGGCTTGCTCAGCTTCGCAGCTGGGTTGAGGAGCAAGCGAACCAGGGCTCTTACGAAGCGCGTGAATTATTAAATATCTGGCGTTGAGGTAGTAAAGTTGGGTTCTTCACATGAAAGAGTGCCGTCATTTTAATCCAGGAGACGAAATATATCTGTCATTTTTTGAATGCCTAAAATGCACTAATCCGCCGGAGGCGGACTAAAGTGCCTAAAATTAAGGAATACTGTCTATTTTAGTTGGATTCACCCGTTGCGATAAGCGTCTAAGGCAGACAGCAAATATAACACAGTATATGAACGGGTCAATGTTCAGGCGCAAAACTGAAAATTAGCGCCAAAAATGCGCTATTGCCGATTGGAAACCAAATCGATCGTGCTGAAAGCACGTTCCACAATTTTAGGCATTTTAGGCACTTTTGGCATTTTAGGCATTTTCAAAACTGGGCTTTGCGCACAATTATTTAAATGGCAATTATCATGCACACATCTGTGAGAGGTGCCTAAAGTTGAAAGGATGGACAATGCTGATTGGAAAACTTTCCCGAATGAAAGCATTTTTTGCGGCAATGGCTGCTTTGACTTGCCTGATGCTGGTCTGGGGTAAGGATGCCCCGGCGCAGCAGTGTAAACCCTTGCTCGTTCCCGGCAAGCGCTCCTTATTTCAACAGGTGATTACCCACCCCGGAGCGAATCTATATGAATCCGCCAGCCGTTCGGCGCAGGTATTGGAGGCAAGAATTACACCCTTCACCGTTTTTTATGTATATGAACGAACCTCAGCCGATGATACCGATTGGTTAAAGGTCGGACTGTCAAGCAGTTGTGAGATTAGTGGCTGGGTAAAGGAAGACAAAATTTCCGAGTGGCGGCAGGCCTTATCCCTGGTTTTCACCGAGCGACAGGGCCGCCAGCCCGTTCTGTTCTTCAAGAGTCTGGAGGCCCTTGATCGGGTGGCAGGCTCGGCATCGCCCAGCGAGGAAGCCATTCAGTTTGCCTCTCAATTCGAGTCTATCCAGGCAGGCAACTCTCCTTCGCCGGAGGATTTTCCGGTTCTGGCGATGGAGCCCTCCGAGGAAGCGGTTTCCAGAAAGCGCTTTTATCTCATGCCGATTTTTCAAACCGTGGAACTCTTTGAGGGAGTCAAATTTCTTGAGCTTGCATCTATTGATCCGGGGAACTGGCAGCTGCCGGAAGAATCGGAGTTACGGACCAGCATCGTATTTGTCCTCGATACGACCATTTCGATGAAACCTTATATCGATCGCACCCGGCAGGCCGTGCGCAAAATATACGATGCCATACAAGCGGCCGGACTGGCCGACAAAGTGGCGTTTGGATTAGTTGCTTTTCGCAGTAGTACGGAAAAAACGCCGGACCTCAAATATGTCAGCAAAGTCCTGTCAGATCTGAGGGACGGGAGGCAGCGCACCGAGTTCGAGAGCGCCCTGGCAGCTGCTGAAGAAGCCAAGGTTTCGTCGCATTCGTTTAACGAAGACGCCTTTGCCGGCCTTAAAACGGCTCTCGAAAAATTGAACTGGGCAGCTTATCAGTCGCGAATTATGCTCCTTATTACAGACGCCGGCCCCATACGCAATGATGACCCTTATTCCACGACCGGTATGAATGAGGCTGAAATTGCCGATATGGCAGCCGCCAAGGGCGTCAGAACTTTTGTGCTCCATCTCAGGACGCCCCTGGCAGAAAAACGCAACAACATTAATTACGCTGAGGCCCAGTACCGGGCGCTGACCGGACAATCCGATTCAGCTATCGGTGACCTCTATCTGCCCATTGACGCGAGTGATACGCGGACCGGCGTGCAAACTTTCGGGCGGGTGGTTGAGGGCGTCGCGGCTCAAATGGTGCGGCTCGTAAAGGTTGCCGGCACCGGTGAACGTTTGCAGCTGCCGGACCAGCCTTCATCCGGGACCGGTGGCGTGGTTGCGGAGGCCGAGCGTAAGGCCGCCATTCTGGGCTATGCCATGCAGCTCGAGTTTCTGGGACGGCGCGGAAAAGTCGAGGCGCCCCAGGTGGTGACTTCCTGGGTTTCCGATATGGATCTGGTGCGACCGGACACGCCTTCTTTTAAAGTAACCGTCCTGCTTAGCAAAAACCAACTCAGCGACCTGTATCAACGGTTAAGAGTGATATTAGACCAGGCCCAGCGAACCAAACGTACCGGAGCCCGGGATTTCTTCCAGGGTATCCTGTCGGCGGCTGCTCAAATCTCGCGGGACCCCACCCAGTTCAGCCTGAAGCCCAACCAGAATTTGGGACAGCTGGGTTTGCTCGGCGAATTCCTTGATGATCTTCCCTATCGCAGCAGCATTATGCGTTTGACCGAAGAGGACTGGTATCGCATGAGTGTGGGGGAGCAGCAGGCTCTGGTAGACGATATAAAATCCAAGATCAGGCGATATCAGCAGTACAATAACGATGTTTCAAGTTGGATCAGTTTCGGATCAACTGATCCCGGCGACAGCGTCTATCGGGTGCCGCTGAGCATGATGCCCTGATTTATCCGCCTTTAGATTTTGCGTTTCTGATCTGTAATTTGTTTTATCTAAGGCTGAACATCGCAATCAGAATGAACTTCCAGCGGATAAATCACTTTATGCTGCGCATATTTTTTAAATTTGGTTTAACAATAATTCACGAAATCAATCTGAAACTTTACATTTCTTTTATATGACGGCATTCTCACCCTATTTGGCGAGACTCCAATTCGTCTCGACTGAGCTTTCGTCATATCAAACGATTTCCAAAGCTCTATGAATCAATATCCAAAATCAAAAAAAAATCCGCCGAAGGCGGAGAAGATATTTTTTATTTAATAAAAAATATAGGAGGGCATTGTTGCCAGGCCGCAAAAACAAGCAGACGGATAAAGCCGCAAAAAAGAAATCCTCAACCGGTAATGGCGAGGATGGCAAAAAGGCGCGGGTCGTTTTCCAACTCAAGAGCGTTACCAAAAACTGGTCCGGAGAACACGGTTTTGAATTAACCGTGCCGGAGTTGATTATTCGCCAGGGCGAAAAGGTGGCTCTGGTGGGATCCAGCGGCTGCGGCAAGAGTACCCTGCTGGACTTGCTGGCCATGATTTTACAGCCGGACAGCGCCGGTGAATTTGCATTTTTTACGGCCCAGGATAAACGTTTGGATGTGGCCCATACCTGGAAACGCAAAAAATTAGACCGACTGGCGCGTGCCCGCATGCACTATATCGGCTATGTCCTTCAGACCGGCGGCTTACTGCCTTTCCTTTCCGTTTATGACAACATTGCATTAACCTGCTATGGACTTGGTCTGGCGGAGCAAGACGCGGTTAAAACGGTTGCCGAAAAGCTGGGTATCGACCGCCACCTGGATAAATTTCCCGCCCAACTCTCGGTCGGAGAACGGCAGAGAGTTTCAATCGCCCGGGCGATGGCCCACGAGCCGTCCGTTGTCATTGCCGATGAACCCACCGCCTCGCTCGATCCAATCAACGCCGAGGAAATCATGGGGCTTTTTACTCGCCTGACCGAGGAAAAAGGCGTAACCCTCGTGGTGGCAACCCACGAGTGGGATCGCGTGGAAGAACTTGGATTCAGGCGCATCAAATTCAACTTGAAAAAGGACAAGACCAAAGGATCGGTGAGGGCCAGGGTGTCGGGGTGAAAGGAATGACGAATGTCGAATGTCGAATGAAGAATTAAGGAATACTGTCTATTTAATGGATTATTCAGAATTATACATAATTGACGGAGCGAAGCGACATCTATCAATCGTCATTCCATTGAGATTTCAGGTGTCAGGTTTCAGGTGTCAGGCCTTAACCCGGGGAAACAGGAAAATCCGAAAATTCCTTTTAGTGGGACTATAGTGCCTAAAGTTTTGGTTTCGAGCACCGCAGGCGCTTGCTCTGCGGGACGCTAAGTCTTTTTTATGAACGATCAATGCACAATAATTGTTGAACGACTAAAGGTGCTAAATTCTGACACCCGACACCTGACACCTGACACCATCAAAATTAGTTCCCAACAATCGGTTTAGGTATTAAATCACGATGCATGAACTAAAAACCATTGTTCGACTATCACTGCGTGACTACTCCTATGAGCGGCTGCTTTCGGCGTGTACGATTTTGGGATTGGCTGCGATCCTGGCGCCGCTGCTGGTATTGTTCGGCGTCAAGAGCGGGATTATCAATACCATGGTGGATCGCCTGGTTCAGGATCCAAGAAACCTTGAGATCTCACCGGTAGGAAGCGGCCGCTATGATCATGATTGGTTTGCAGCGGCAGCCAAACGTCCGGGAGTTGCTTTTATTATCCCCCAGACGCGCTCGATTGCAGCCAACATGATTCTCTATCATAAAATTAAGGGCAAGGCGCGAACGCTGGCGGTCGATCTCATCCCCACGGGCACGGGTGACCCGTTAATTGAAAAATGGGGCGAGGTACCGGCGCACAATAATGCCATTGTGATCTCAGCCTCGGTGGCCCGCAAGTTGAAGGTCTCCACCGGGCAGCAAATCGTGGGACGGGTCGGCCGATCCGTGCAGGGTCGCAAAGAACAGGTTACGATTGATTTAAAGGTTATATCCATTTTACCCATCGAGGCTTATCCCAGGGACGCCGCTTTTGTGCGACTGACCTTGTTGGAGGCCACCGAAGACTATCGAGACGGCTTCAACTCCAAGATTTTCGGCTGGCCGGGCAAATCACGCCCATCCCGGCCCAAAGAATATCCGAGCTTTCGACTTTACGCCCAATCGATCTATCATGTTGCGGCATTGCGTGACTGGTTGACCGCCCAGGAACTGGAGATATACACCCGCGTCGAGGAGATCGAAGTCATCCAAAGCCTGGACCGCTCCTTCAGTGTTATCTTCCGGTTGATCGCCTTTGTTGCAATCTGCGGCTATTTTGCCTCTATGGCAAGCAACATTCTGGCCAATGTCAATCGCAAGAGCCGCCACCTGGGGATTACGCGCCTGATCGGTTTTTCGACACGCAGCATTATGTGGTATCCGGTTGTGCAGTCCATTACCACGGCTGTTCTGGGCACCGGACTGGCGGCCAGCCTGTATTTTGTTTCCCAGTTAACCATCAACAGCCTGTTTGCCCAATATCTGGCGGAGGGTGAATACGTCTGCCGGTTGTCGCTGGCCCACTTGATGATTGCGCTGATAATGACGATTTTCCTATCGATTCTGGCCTCGGGCTATGCCGCGTTTCGGGTGGCGAAAATTGAACCCTCAAAGGTCATCCGTGATGTCTAATACCGTCCAGTTTATCTTTTTTGCTGATAATTTCCCCGCTGGCTTTACAGCGACCACGACCCCCCGCTTATTTGGCGTATTGCCGATCAGGTATTTGCGCTTTTCGCTGGTGGCTCTGATAATCGGGTTGACCCTGGCATTGTCAGCTCCGACAGCGCCGGCCCAGGATTGTCCATCGCTGCACACCCGGCGACTTTCTCAAACCCCCATTATCAGAGACATGGTCAACCCCACTCCATTAGAAGGAGACATTGAGCTTCCGATGCCATGCGGCGGCAAAATGATCCTGCGGCCGGTATGTGTTTCGGCCCAATACTATCTGGCAGATCAGCAACTTAATCTCGGTTGTGATAATTGCGGCCGGCCGGACCAGGGATTTATGGACGGCAAACACATAGCGGCATTAGCCGGAGCGTTCACTCTTGATGATTTGCCCGAATCCTGGCGCCTCAAGTTGCGCGACCTTGCTCGCAGGGGAAGCGGCCGCTGCCCGCGACCGGATGATAAAAAGTCAAAAGCCTTTTATTACTTCATCGGCAAATATGAGATTTCGACCTTTCAGTGGAAGGCTATAATGGATGGTGTCTGCCCGGGATGGGACGTGCGCTTCACCTCCGACGACCCCCGGCCGAAAACGAATATTTCCTGGTTTGAAGCCGTTGAGTTTACCCGGCGTTACACGGAGTGGCTGCTCAAAAACAGGCCGAATACGCTGCCTGAATTTGAGGCCGGCCGCACCGGCTATATTCGTCTGCCGACCGAAGCAGAATGGGAGTATGCCGCGCGCGGCGGACATCTGATAACCGAATCCGATCTAAATCGGGAAGATTTCTTTCCTTTGAAAAATCGAACCTATTCCGACTATGCCGTTTACACCGGGGCGGATGCAGCCATACCCACGGAAAAATTGGCCTGGATCGGTTCAAAGTGCGCCAACCCGCTGGGCGTATTTGATACTGCCGGCAACGCGGCCGAGATGTTGTTAGACCCTTTTCGATTTTCGATTGACTCGCGCTTGCACGGAGCAGCCGGCGGATTTCTTGTTAAAGGGGGCAGCTATCGCAAGCGTATATCGGAGATTATGCCGGGGCGGCGTGAAGAGATGCCGTATTTTCTCAAAGACGGTGCCTTTCGCAGCACCGATTTAGGCTTTCGGGCAGTGCTGTCGGGTATCGTCAATCCCCATAACCGGAATAATACCCTGCGACAGCAATGGCTCGATGTCTCAAGACCTGAACGACTGCCCAATGCCGCGATCGAATTGGATCCCGACCGTGACATGGTAACAGAAATCGAGCGCCTTATCGCCACTACCAAAGATGATGTCGAGCAGAAAAATCTTTTTCTGATCAAAGAGTATATCACAAAATCAAATACTGAGATTGCCGAACAGAAAGCGGAGGCGTTCGAGGCGGTTATCTGGCAAGCCTTATTCGCTGCCGAATCGATCCACAAGTTTGCCTTGCAATGCCAACAGCTGAAAAATGAGCTCGATGAACTCAAGACTCTGCAAACCCAGACTTTACCTGAGTCGGAAATGGAGTCGATTAATGCGAATTTAGCCAATTTAAGAGAACAAATTCGCTCATGCAATGCGGTGGTTGATTATTTTGTGCACTCCTATTTAGACAGCATTACGAAAAGTCATGAATTTCCTGAAGCTGCCATTGAACGTCAATTTAATCTTATTTTTCAGAGCCCTCACCTGGCAGAGAAATACAAATTGAAATTAGAAAACCAATTGGGTGTCATCAAAAAACACATAACGCTTTACAGCAACCACCCGGACGACATCAATTTCGCGATCATTAAAGAAGATATCGTTAGTTTTTGATTACCACTCTAAAATTTTTTTCTTTCAAGAATTGCATCTTTCATTAGCAGAAAGGAAGGGGGGGAAATGTTATCTATTTCAGATCTTAGAAAGAAATACCTTGGCGCACCGGAGGCCACTAATGAGGATATGGAAATCGTGAGAGCTGTGCGTGAGTATGTAGACGGTGAAATAATGCCGAGACGCAGGGATCTTGAGGGAGGTTGGCATCGTGATGAAAAACTTGCCAGAGATACTTTCGAGAAAGTTCATCAAGGCCTCGTTGACATTGATGTTCAAAGGGCGATGTGGCCAAAGGATTTCGGTGGATTAGGTGTGAGTGGGCTGGTAAATAATTTAATGATTGAAGAAATATCACGTGGGGATGCCGGATTGGCTACTCATGTAGGAATAATTGGTTGGGTGATGCTCCCCGCCCTGGTAGCCGGAAGGATGGATCTATTAAAGCAATTTATCCCAAAAATTTGTGATAACAAGCCCCATGGCGCTTGCATGGCTATCACCGAACCTTCAGGAGGCGCAAATGTAGAGGATCCTACTCAGCACGGACATTCAATACAGACGATAGCTAAACTTGAGGGTGATGAATGGGTGATTAATGGGCATAAGATATGGCCAAGCGGCGCGGGAGTCGCTGATATCACATACTGTACGATATGCACTACAGATCCAGAGCAAGGCGACGAAGGAATTGCAATTATATATGTTCAACCGGATGCAAAAGGATTATCTTTCAGTCGGCCATTTGAAAAAATGGGAATGTGTTGGACGGACACAAATGCTGAAATCTATTTTGACAACGTTAGGGTCCCGAAAGAAAACCGGGTAGCTGGACCCGGTGAAGATGCAAAGATTTTACATGATATAGTAGCAGTGGGCAGGTTAGGCACCTGTTGGTTCTCATTGGGTGCAGCGCAAGCCTGTTTTGAAATCGCCCTGGATTGGACCAAAAAAAGAGAGATTGCTGGAAAATCTGTCAGGAATCGTTCTTTGCATGCCAGCATAATAGGAGAAATGGCTCAAAAAATCGAATCAGCCCGAGCGTATGCCCTTCAGATTTCCGCTATGACCAGAAATCAGGCGCTTTATGGTCGTGTTGGGGAGCCTTTGCTGTTATCAAAATGCTCAGCTGCAAAGGCGTATGCATGTGATGTCAGCATTTGGGTAACTAATAAAACGATGGAATTAATGGGTTCTTATGGATACAGTTTCGATTATAATGTAGAAAAGTATTTACGAGATGTAAAAATTCTTCAACTCTGGCTGGGTGGACCCCAGCGAGCTTTTTTAGATGTAGCGCTGGGCTATTACAAATTTGAATGGTAAAAAAAATAACCGCCCCCTTGCCTTTTTGAGATTTCCGCTTATTTTGTT
>JAIVWA010000010.1:0-20651 GCA_049190255.1 Gammaproteobacteria bacterium
TGAAAAAGACTCCATCATCTTCTACGAGGTATTGAAACCCTTTGTAGAAGACCCCGTTGTCCGGGAGTATTTAAACAAAATAATTGACGAAGAAAAGCAACATATCGAACTGCTGAAAGAAATCACGGATCGCAAGGAAGTGTTTACGACGATTATTGATTAGCGGCTGTTTATCCTTTCATGATTTCCGGGCAGCTATAGCCTCCTGGCCGCCAAGAAGATCTTCCCATGCTAATAACCCTTTTAATCCAGGCGGATCATGCCACCTCGTACCTGACCGCTAATGAGTGGTGTTGAAATTCACCCATCAATGATTAAGTTGTCTAAAAGTGGTTTCTAAACCCCATCTAATGCCCAAATACTGCGTTGCGGAAGCTCGAAATCCGCCGCGGCGGATTCCTGGGCTTCCGCGTCTTGCCGGCCGGGCGCCTCAACTTCCAAAATTGTGAATTTATTTCTTCGTGAACCCTTAGCGGAAGAAGGAGAAGAACATCATGCTTGCGAGATTATTGCATCCAAACGGCAGAGTTATGAATACTTTTTTTCTATCAATCGTTGCCCTGCTTGCCGTCGGATTCGGTCTGGCAGAAAATTCTTTTGGTGCTGCCGCCGAAGAAATTGACGCCAGCGCGAACGTCGCGACGAGACGCTTCTACGAGCAGGTAAACGGCGCCGAAGAGTTTGTCCGCAGTGCCAAAGGGTTACTGATAATGCCCGGTGTCAAAAAGGCGGCCTTTATCATCGGGGGAGAGTATGGTGAAGGCGCCCTGAGAATCGGTGGGAAAACCGTGGATTATTACAACATCGTTTCCGGTTCCATCGGATTTCAGATCGGGGTTGAGGCCAAAGACATCATCATCGCATTTATGACCCAAGAGGCCCTGGACGGATTCCGCGCCAGCTGGGGCTGGGAGGCGGGAGTGGATGGCAACGTTGCCCTGATCACCATCGGTGCCGGTGAGCGCGTGGATACACGCACGATCAAGGACCCCATTGTAGGATTCGTTTTTGATGTTAAAGGGTTAATGGCAGACATCTCTCTTAAAGGGGCCAAATTTACCAAATTGGATAAATCAAAATAAATAAGCGCGGCTGATGCGGGATCGCGAGTCTAATGAATCGCTATTCGGGCTCCATATAGCCGGAGCCGAAAACCTTGCGGCCGATTGAGACTCTAAGGTCTTTTTCCGGCCATTCCTGTTGAGATCCGGGCCAGTAGATTCCCTCCCAGACCACACGGTCCAGGCCCTTGTCTTTTCTGCACTTTAGACAAATGGGGATTCTGGCCCTTTTTTTTATCGCCTGGCCGGAAATGTGCTGCAAGGTTCCGACCGGGTCTCCCCCGGCCGACATGCCGCAGAGCAAAGCGCAGCCGCAATCCAGGACCTTATAGGCCACCCCGATGGCGACCGGATGCTCGGCCAGGATACTCCGGCAGGTTTCGCTGAAAGGGGTATTGGCATTGAAGTTATCTTTTTTCATTAGGGTGCAATTTTTAGCACACCTCCTTTTTTGAAGTCAATATTTAATGCTTATGTCTGAGTATGCCCATAAAAAAAGTAGGTGGTATCGGACCGGCCTGCCGTATTTATTGACTGCAGTGGCCCCGCTGTGCTGGGGCGGCAACATCGTCCTGGCCCGCGGCATGGCGGACATCATTCCTCCGGTCAGCTTTGCTTTCTGGCGCTGGACGATTGCTTTTGTGATCCTGCTGCCTTTCACCTGGAGCCGTGCCAGGCAGGACTGGTCCCGGGTCCTTAATTCCTGGAAGATCATGAGTGTACTATCGATTCTGGGGATATCCTTTTTCAATACGATGCTTTACACCGCTATGCACACGACCACGGCCATTAACGGGGCCATGATACAGACAACGATGCCGGCGGTTATCATTCTGGTAACCCTGTTGCTGTTTAAGGAAACGGTTTCCAAGCTGCAGATATTGGGCGTAGCCGTCTGCATTCTCGGGGCTTTTATTGTCATACTGCGCGGCCGATGGGCTACCTTGCTGGGCATGTCTTTTGCATCGGGAGATATCCTGATGTTGGGTGCGGTTATCCTGTATGCCCTGTACTCAGCGCTCCTGCGCCAACGGCCGGCCATTCATCCCCTCAGTTTTCTTATCTATACCTTTGGCCTGGGGATCCTGTTTCTTCTGCCCCTGTACGTCTGGGAGCTTTCCGGCAGCAAGACCTTTACTCTGACAGGCGGTGTGGTTTTGAGTATTCTCTATGTGGCCCTGTTTCCGTCCATAGTGGCCTATTTTTGCTGGAACCGCGGCGTGGAGGTGATCGGGGCCAATCGTGCCGGTTTATTTATTAACCTGATTCCTGTTTTTGCATCGGTTTTGGCGATACTCTTTCTCGGTGAAACCCTGCAGGGTTTTCATATAATCGGCATGGCGCTGATTTTCGGCGGTATGATTCTGTTTAACCGTTGAGTTGACTTTTATAATCTAATTCAATAAATTCTGGGGATACTAAACTCGGACAAGCCGGTAATTATTGCATTAACCACAAACGCTTGCAAGCACCACCTGACATGAATCCGGTAAACTGTTAGCAATTGCGAATAAATTTTTTTATAAAAACAAAAAATTATTTTTTAGATACTATAAGGAGGAATTGTTCATGTCTGCCTGGAAAGAATATTTAGAAGACAATGAAACCAGCTATCTGGACGAACTCTGTGAGTTTCTTCGCATCCCCAGCATCTCCAGTTTACCGGAGCATGCCGATGATGTCCGACTGGCCGCTGAGTGGGTCGCCGATCGTCTTAAAACTGCGGGAATCGAAGATGTTCAGGTATTGCCCACCGCAGGTCATCCGGTCGTTTACGGGCAGTGGCTGCATGCGTCCGAAGGCCCGACCGTCCTGATTTACGGTCATTTCGACACCCAGCCGGTGGATCCGATTGAACTCTGGAGCCAACCGCCGTTTGAGCCTGTGATCAAAGGTGATCGGCTTTACGCCCGGGGAGCATCGGACGATAAAGGCAACATGCTGGCCCCGATTCTGGCCGTCGAGGCCCTGCTGAAAACCCGGGGCAATTTGCCCCTTAACGTCAAATTCTTTTTTGAAGGACAGGAGGAGATCGGCAGCCCCCAGTTACCCGATTTCATTTCCTCCCATCGTGAGTTGCTGGCCTGTGACCTGATACTCAGCGCAGACGGCGGGCAGTGGGCCAAAGATCAGCCGACATTGGTGGTTGGGCGCCGGGGGTTGTGCGCGGTGCAGATTGATTTGAAAAGTGCGTCCCAGGATGTTCATTCCGGCACCTATGGCGGCACTTTTCTTAATCCCATTCACGCTCTGGCGCGACTGATCGATTCGATGCGCAGCCCCGATGGCCGGATTATGGTCGATGGTTTTTACGATCAGGTGCGGGTGCTGTCTGATGCCGAGCGGGAACAGATCGCCCGGATTCCTTATAATGAAAATGAATACATGAATGGGTTGGGTGTCCAACAGTTGTTTGGTGAACCCGGTTACACAACCTATGAGCGGGCCTGGATACGGCCCACATTGGATGTGAACGGCATCTGGGGCGGCTTTCAAGGAGAGGGCATCAAAACCGTCATTCCCAGTGAGGCCCATGCCAAAATCACCTGCCGCTTGGTGCCGGACCAGGAACCCGATAAAATTGCTGAACTGGTTGCCGCCCATGTCGAAAAATATGCTCCCGACGGGGTATCAGCCGCGGTTCAAAAACTGGTCGGTACGGCCGATCCTTACACGATACCGTTAGATCACCCGGGCAACCTGGCGGCCCGGGCTACCTTAAAGGAACTGTACGGTAAAGAACCCTATGTTACCAGGATGGGGGGAACCATACCGGTGAGCGGCATATTTTTAAAATTTTTAGATGCCCATATGGTGAATTTCGCCTTTGGCCTCAATGATGAAAACATCCATGCACCTGATGAATTCTTTCGGATCAGCAGCTTTAAACGCGGATTAAACGCTTATGGCATGATGCTGGAACGGTTGGGGCGTTAAATTATTGAATATTTTCGATTGATGATTGAATATTTAAGGAATTCTTCTTTATGCGTGAGTTTGTATCCACTGGAGGTTGGTAAATAATGCCCAGGAAGCCCGACAATAAAGATCTGCAAAAAAGAATTGAATCCTTGCAGAGGGAAGTTACCCGCCACAGGATAAGAGAGGGATCCTTCTGGCGGATCCAGGAGCGGCTGGGCCAGATTATCGAAAGTATTCCCATTCCCCTCTTTGTTATCGATAATGACCACATCGTTACCCACTACAACCAGGCCATGGAGAATTTAACCGGCGTTGAGGCCGATGAAATGATCGGCACCCGTGATCCGTGGAAAGCGTTTTATTCGGCCGCCCGGCCCACCATGGCCGACTTTATCCTCGACGGCGCCCCGCAGGAGGAACTCACCCGCTATTATGAGGACAAATTTCACAAGTCGCTGGTTAAAGCAGGGGCTTACGAGGTGGAGGATTTTTTCCCGGATATCGGTGATGACGGCCGCTGGCTGTTTTTTACGGCCGCCCTCCTGACTGATTCGGAGGGCAACGTGTTTGGCGCCCTGGAAACCCTTCAGGATACCACCGAACGCAGACGCGCCATACAGGAGCTCTTAAAAACCGAACGGCGGTTTCGCACCTTGCTTGACTTTGCGCCGTACTCCATTCTCGTCTATACCATCGACGGTCTGGTCACCTACCTGAACCCGGCTTTTACGGAAACTTTCGGCTGGACTCTGGAGGAGTTGAGAGGCAAGCAGATTCCCTACGTGCCGCCGGAACTTGAAGCCGAAACCCGTGAACAACGCCGCAAGCTGATCGAGGGCAAGGTCATTGATCGCTATGAAACCCGGCGGCTGACCAAGGACGGTTCGGTACTGGACGTGGCCTGGAAAGCCTCGGTCTTCTCGGATGACATAAGAGAGCCGGCCGGGGTGCTCGTGATTTTAAGGGATATCACCCGGGTCAAACAGATCGCCAGAAGCAACGAAGCCCTGCTGCGGATCAGTATGGCGCTGCCTGAGTATACGGAGCTTTATGAATTGCTGGATTATGTCAGCGGGGTGATCAAGGAGTTGATGGGCACTGAAGGCGGCGTGGTCATCCTGCTTGATGAACAGCGGCAGGAACTTTTTCTGCGGGGCGCTGCCTATGACGATACCGCCACCCAGCAAAGAGTGAAGGAAGTCCGCTTTTCTGTGGATGAGCTGGTGGCCGGCAAGGTCATCAAAACGGGCAAGCCGATCATCATGAATGACATCGCGGGAGACTCGGAAATTCACGTTGAGCGCGATAAAAAGCTGGGGTATAAAACCCGCAATCTCCTGCTGGTTCCCCTGAGAAGTCATGAGCGGGTCATCGGTACGCTGTGCGCTGTCAACAAGAAAGCCGCCGGGTTTGATCAGGCCGATATCGAGCTGTTGAGCCTGCTGGCCGGAACGGTGGTGCTATCCATAGAAAATGCCAGGTTTTCCGCCGAGCTCAGAAAAGCCTACCTGGAGGTTTCAAGCCTGAACCGGGCCAAGGACAAGGTTATCAACCACCTGTCCCATGAATTAAAGACCCCGGTTGCGGTTTTGCGCACCGCTCTGGTGACCTTGGAAAAGAGACTGGGAGATCTGCCCCCCGCCAGCTGGCAGCCCACCATTGAAAGAGCCCGCCGAAATATCGACCGCTTGCTGGAAATGCAGTATCAGATTGATGACATTATGCAGGATAAAACCTACCAAACCCCGACACTCCTGTCCCAGATCGTAGAGCGTTGCACCGATGAGCTGGAAGCGATTGCGGCTGAGACATTCGGAGAAGGCCCGCTGGTCGAGAAATTCAAAAAGCGGATACAGGAGGCCTACGGCCTGCGTCAGTTGGCTTCGGAAGAAATACAGCTGGATGTCTTCGTCAGGAAAAGGCTCACGTTATTGCAACCCGCGTTTGCCCATCGGCAGGTCGATATCACCACCCGGTTGGATACCACCCCACCGGTCTACCTGCCGCCGGATTCACTGCCAAAGATATTTGACGGTTTGTTAAAAAACGCTATTGAAAATACCCCCGATGAGGGTCAGATAGAAATTGTTGTAACCAACGAAGAAGAGGGGACCCTGCTGGAGGTGCGTGACTTTGGTGTCGGGATTACGAAAGAAAATCAAACCAGAATATTTGAAGGGTTTTTTACTACCCAGGAAACAATGGATTATTCCAGCAAAAAACCCTACGATTTTAATGCGGGGGGTAAAGGGGCGGATTTGTTGCGCATGAAGATTTTTTCGGAACGTTATGGTTTTAAGATTGCGCTCAAGTCATCTCGCTGTCCACTGCTTGCCAAAGTCGCCGACGTCTGTCCCGGCAGAATCAGCCGGTGCCCCCATTGTCAAAAAGGCCGCGTTTGTCATCAATCGGCGGCCACCATCTTTTCGCTTTATTTTCCACCGCCGGCATCTTATCACTAGTGTTACGTCCCACAAATATCTTCAAAGCCGCTGGGGCTTGACTTGAGGTTTCTGCATAACCGAATAATATTAATCTAAACTTCTCATTAATTTTCATGCAAGATTCAGGTATGAACTATCAGCTAAGGGCAATGGGAAGTTGTTCGATTTTCAGCGGCGTGTCGTAGATTCTTAAGAGTCGATCGTTGGGGAGTTCTTTCCAGTTGTTCGGTTTTAGGTGCGGCGATTCAATTGGTTGGGAGCAAAAGATGACGCAGCCGGGTAATGTGCAATAATACATTGTGTAATACGCTTCCCATTTTCTATACCGCCTGATGACATATAATTCACTCCCGTTGCTCAACATGCCGTTCAGGGCGCTGTAATCGGCATCGATGGCGGCAACGGCGGTTGCGATGGTTCGGGCAATTGTCTGGTCTTGCGGTCGGCTCATTATTTTCGTTAGCAGGTAATGAAAAAAATGCTCGCTGTCTGATCCGTCCGATGTGAGCGTCAGTGATGGATCGCGGGGCAGGGATTCGGCCTTGAAGATGGTCCCGTTGTGGGTAAGCGCCCAGCCGTTATGATGAAAAGGGTGAGTGTTGGACAGCGTAATAGGGATGATGTCACTGGCTTTGCGCAAATGGCACAACAAAAGGTCGGGATTCCCGGGGGTGGCATAAACGGCCTCCCGGTACCCGGATGCCTCGTGGGCCGGACCCAGTTGGCGTACTACCGGAATCATCGCTGTTTTATTGCGGTTGGCTATGGTTATCCCCCAGCCGTCCTTGTGGCCCGGTTCCTGTTTCTCTGCGGGCGGAATATGGCCGAATTTCGCCTGTTGGCTGAAGGCCATGGCAATGTCGCGCCAGATATCAGTCTGACCATAGATTCCCAGTAGTCTGCACATACAATGACCCCTTTATCCGCTATGGGTTCTCAATTTATTATTTCGTCGGAAAAACACCCAGGTCATATATTTCAAATTTGACCGGTGTTTTCAGCAGGCCTTTCAGCTTGGCCTCGTTGGCTGCCCGCCGGTCACTTTCCTCCCAATGAATCCAGTCTTCCACGGTTTGCCAGGTGGAGACCACCGCAATACGGCAAGGGTCGTAATGGTTGACCCAGGTTTCCCCCGAAATATAACCCGGCCGGTCCATGGCCTCACGTCGAAAATTGCTGAGAAGTTCAAAGGCCTTTTGGGCGGCATTTTCTTTAAACTGCCGTTTGATAACAATTTTTATGGCCATATCGATCTTCCTTTGTTTAAGCGCGGTTTAAATTTAACAGCAGGAATATAATCATTTTATCCAAAATTTCTATCCGAACAAATAGATATTTGCGTTAGATCGCAAAAATTGATAAACTTAAACATAGGTTGAACGGTTCAGTTTAGGTTAAAAAAAGCATCTCTATGGAAAGGCCCGTGATTAAAAAAAATGATTAAGAATATTTCAAAATTGAATATTGTGCGCATCGGCAGTGACATTACTTACAGCAGCCTGAAAAAAATCGGCAGCGGAATTTTAGAGTCGTTTCGCGGCCTCATAAAAGAGGTTGATTTTTCGCATCATGATTCCCCCGTTGTCGAAAGCATCGATGCCCAGCTTTTAACCATGATACTTGATCAAGAGTATGCCGGCCATACACTGGGAATAACCGACGCAGATTTGAAAACCGAAGATGATGACGAGTTTTATAATTCCATTCTCGGTGGTAAAAACCCTAAAAACGATGTCGCCGTCGTATCTACCAATAAACTGACCCCTCAGAATTTGGATACGGACAGGAAATATGGTCTGTTTATTGACCGGACTCTGAAGGTGTCGCTGCATGAAGTGGGACATAATTTTGGCTTAACCGATCATGCCTCCTACCGGCCGGCGCGTAATGGGTTATTATGTCCGATGAGCCGGGGCGAGTTTAACAAATTCGGTTATCGCGGCTATGTGAAAGTTATTATTGACGGCCGGGGAAAGAATTTTTGCGATGAGTGCATTCATTTTTTAAAGAGCGTTTACGGCCATAGACGTCCCTCAAAGCATTTTTTAAAAGACGCCCTGGTGCCCTCGGCCCATTAACGGTTATTTGTTATTCGTTATTGGTTAATCGTAGCGCTATCGGCAACCATTTCTCTTGATTAGATCTTCCCGCCCACTACTCCAAAGTTTCAATCCAGAGCTTGTTTTATGACCCATTGTGGTGTAAAAAGCGGCTTTGTGCACCATAACAGGGGGTTGGATTGTGGGAGCGGCTTTCCAGCCGCGATCGAAGTGGAAACCTGATAAACAACCACCGAAGTCAAATATATGATAACCAAAGGTTGGAGATTAGAATGATTACGTTGCTGGATTACGGCGCAGGCAATGTCAGAAGCGTCATTAATGCCATCGAAAGCCTGGGTGAAACAGTCAACGTCGTCACCTCGGGTGAGGATATTCTGGCAGCCGAAAAACTTGTCTTCCCCGGGGTGGGGGCCTTCGGCAACATGATGCATATCCTGCGTGAAAAAAAATATATCGAGCCCTTGACGACCTATCTAAGAGCGGATCGGCCCTTTCTGGGAATCTGCCTGGGATTGCAGGTCCTGTTTGATTACAGCCAGGAGGCTTCGGATGTCAGGGGGCTGGGTTTCATTGCGGGGGCGGTGAAGCGCTTTGCCATTGATCTTTCGGTTCCCCACATCGGATGGAACGGGCTGAATTTCAAGCAGTCCTCGCGGATTTTTGCCGGGCTCCAGGAAAATGAAAAATTTTATTTTGTCCATTCTTATCATGTGGTTAGCGATGATCCGGGAGTAGTTTTGACGACCACCGACTACGGCTGTGAATTTGTCAGCAGCATTCAGAAGGGAAATATCATCGCCACCCAGTTTCACCCGGAGAAAAGCGGCCGGGCCGGTCTGCGCTTACTGCAAAATTTTCTTGAATCCACTGCTGAAGCCGTCAGGCCGGCACAATCCGCCAGCCAGACGACGCTGGCCAAACGGATCATCGCCTGCCTGGATGTGCGCTCAAACGATCAGGGCGACCTGGTGGTCACCAAGGGAGACCGATACGATGTCAGGGAAAACGGGCATGTCAGAAACCTCGGCCAGCCGGTGGAACTGGCGCGACGATATTACCAGGAAGGCGCCGATGAGATCACCTTTCTTAATATTACCGGTTTCAGGGACTTTCCCCTGGAGGATATGCCGATGCTGGAGATATTGAGGCAGACCTCCCGCAATGTTTTTGTGCCGCTGACCATCGGCGGCGGGATCCGGGATTACACCGATAAAGATGGCCGCCACTACACGGCCCTGGAAGTTGCGGCCGAATATTTTCGATCCGGGGCGGATAAAGTATCCATCGGCAGCGATGCCGTTTTAATTGCCGAAGCCTATCTGGAAACCGGCCGCCGGACCGGCCGCAGTGCTATCGAAGAGATCGCCCGCGTTTACGGCAACCAGGCGGTGGTCGTTTCCATCGATCCGCGCCGGGTTTATGTCAGAAGCCCGGAGGAGGTCGTGCATGCGGTCATTCCAACGACCCTGCCGGGACCGGACGGCGAGGGGTACTGCTGGTACCAGTGCACCGTCAAGGGCGGTCGGGAGGGCCGTGACCTGGACGCGGTCACCCTGGCGCAGGTATGCGAGAAGCTGGGTGCGGGGGAAATTTTGCTCAACTGCATCGACCGTGACGGCACCAACCTGGGATTTGACATTGAATTGATCAATGCCGTGACAGCGGCGGTCACCATTCCGGTCATTGCTTCCAGCGGTGCCGGCAAGGTGGAACATTTCCATGAAGTTTTTACGGCCACCGCGGCCGAATCGGCCCTGGCCGCCGGCATTTTCCATCGCCGGGAAATTCCCATCGGCGATGTAAAAAAATATCTGGCAGATAATCAAGTGGAGATCAGGCGATGAAGGCGCTTCGCGGCATCGCTGCGACAATTTATTTCTGCCAATAAAGGTTTGGATTCATACTGTTTTACTTTGTTTTAATTCCAAATGTCTGGTTGACACGTCATAAAAATTTTGTAATATTTCTACACTGACGCCTGACACCTGAAACCTGACACCTTGTATCTCTTTTAATAATGCCAGAGTCTAACTCCCAAAGTACCGATTGGCTGTCAAATATACTTGCCAAAACCATGCAGGGGCCACTGCCGCTGTTTTTGATGATAGTTGCCATTGTCGGCGGCATCGTGGCCCTGACGATTACGGCGCGTGAAGAAGAACCGCAGATCATCGTGCCCATGGCGGATGTGCTCGTGGCCGCCCCCGGGCTCAGTGCTGAGCAGATAGAGCGTCAGATAGCCACCCCCCTGGAAAAAATCCTCTACCAAATTGACGGGGTCGAGGATGTCTACTCGATGTCCCGTTCGGATCAGTGCGTGGTAACGGTTCGATTTTTTGTCGGTGAGAACCGGGAGGATTCGCTGGTTAAAATCTACAACAAGGTATTTTCCCAGATTGACCGCATTCCGGCTGCGGTCCAATCATGGGTGGTCAAACCGGTCGAGGTTGATGATGTCCCCATCGTGGTGGCCGTTCTGTGGAGCGATAATCCCGGGTTGACCGGTGATTATGAATTAAGGCGGATGGCCGAAGAAATCGAGCACGACCTGCAGTCCATCAAAGATACCAACAAGATCGAGGTGACCGGCGGCCGTCCCCGGCAGATTCGGGTGGAGCTGGATCCTGAAGCGCTGGCGGCACGGCGTACGGCGCCTTTGGAGGTGGCCTGGGCCTTTGATATCTCCAATAAACTGCTGCCGGCCGGCAACGTGCAGATCCTGGATCATAACATCGTGGTTGAGGCCGGGGACTATATCCGTTCGGCCGCGGAACTCCGTAAGCTGGTGGTTAATGTGGTCGATGGGGTTCCCGTCTATCTTGATGATGTTGCCCGTATCAGCGACGGCCCCGCCGAACCGGTCAGCTATACCTGGATAGGCTTTGGTCCGGCTTCGGATTTGGGGCAGGAATATCCGGATGTCTACCCGGCGGTGGCCGTATCGATCGCCAAAAAGAAGGGGGCCAATGCCGTTGGGGTGGCCGGCGAGGTTGAGGATTATTTTGCCAAGCTCAAGCAGGATATTTTTCCGCCGGAAGTCAATTACCGTATCATACGAAACTATGGCCGGACCGCCGATGACAAGATTAACAATCTGGTTTCCAGTCTTCTGGTAGCGGTGCTGACCGTTACGATATTTATCGGGATATTTCTGGGCTGGCGGGCCGCACTGGTGGTCGGCCTGGCAGTGCCGATTTGCTATGGCATTACCCTGGTGCTCGATCTGTTTGCAGGCTATACCATTAACCGCGTGACCCTGTTTGCCCTTATCCTGTCGCTGGGGCTGCTGGTCGACGATCCCATCACCGGGGTGGATAACATCGAGCGCTATATGCGGATGGGAAAGTACCCGCGACGTCGCGGCGTTATTCTGGCCATGGGGGAAATTAGAGGGGCTTTGATCATGTCCACCATTGCCATCATCCTGGCCTTTGCCCCCCTGTATTTTATAACCGGTATGATGGGACCATACATGGCACCGATGGCATTTAATGTCCCGATCAGCGTAATGGCCAGCACGCTGGTTGCCTTTATGGTAACCCCCTGGCTGGCTTTCAAGCTGCTTAAACCCACACCGGGGCAAAACGACTTTCAGGTCACCCGTACAGGGTTGTACCGGGGTTACGCCTCATTATTAAAACCCCTGCTGGTCAAGCGGCGGCGATCGTGGATATTTTTGGCCGTTGTCATGCTGCTTTTTTGTGGATCCATGGTTCTGCCCGCCCTGCGGCTGGTACCTCTCAAACTGCTGCCCTATGACAACAAAGATGAGTTCCAGATCGTGGTCGATATGCCCGAAAACACCACCCTGGAGCGAACTCAAGGCGTCGTAAGTGCTTTAAACGCGTATTTGAAAAGAGTGCCGGAAGTTAAGGACTACACGGCTTTTGTGGGGGAACCGTCACCGATGGATTTTAACGGCATGGTGCGGCATTATTACCTGCGCCGCGGTGCTTACCTGGCTGATATCCGTGTCACTCTGGCCGAACGTCAACGTCGCTCCCAGCAGTCCCATGCCATTTTACTGCGCATCCGGCGTGATCTGGAAGCCATCGCAGAAACCTATCAAGCCCGCATCAAGCTGGTTGAAGTGCCGCCGGGTCCGCCCGTGATAGCAACGGTGGCCGTGGAGCTTTACGGTTCAAAGGCGACGCCTTATGCCGCTTTACAGCAGGCGGCCGAGGTCCTGGAGAAGCGTCTGAAACAAGAGCCCTTTGTGGTAGACGTCGACACCTCCGTTGAAGACGATCAGCAAAAAATCGTGTTTATCCCGGACCGGGAAAAAGCAGCCCTGTCCGGGATCGGAACCGAGGATATTGCCCGCACCCTTCATCTGGCCAATGATGGCCTGGTGGCCGGATTTATGCAGATTCCCCGCGAAGTCAATCCCTTGCCGGTGGTATTGCGGCTGCCCCTTGAAATTCGCAGTTCACCCCAGGCCCTGTCGGCCCTGCGCATCAAAGGCAGGCCGGGCATCCTGAAGATCCGAGAAAAATCCGGTCTGCGGGATGCCCCCCAGCCAATGGTTTCTCTGGCCGAGCTTGGTGAGATGCGCTGGTCGGTGAAGGACAAGGTCATCCATCACAAGAATTTGAAGCCGGTTGTTTATGTTTTTGCTGAGGGCGCCGGCCGGTCGCCGGCTGAGATCGTGCTCGATGTCAGCAGTGACATGGCCCCGGACAACACCCGCCGGCAACCGGCGGCGCTAAAAGGGCGCACTTATTTTTTCCCGGGAGGCGGTTTGCCGTGGACGCTGCCCCAGGGCATCCGGGCGGTGTGGAACGGGGAAGGTGAGTGGGATATCACCTTACGGGTTTTCCGTGATCTGGGGATTGCTTTCGGTGCCGCGCTGCTGGGAATATTTCTGGTGTTGCGTATTCAAACCGGTTTGTCCGCCATCACGGGCATCATCATGCTGGCCATACCGCTGTCCGTCATCGGCATCATGCCGGGTTTCTGGCTGCTGAACCAGGTCGGTGACCGGGTGGTAGACGGGTTTTCAAATCCGGTCCTTTTTACGGCCACGGCCATGATCGGGATGATTGCCCTGGCCGGGATTGTGGTTCGCAACTCTTTGATTCTGATTGAATTCATTCACATGGCCTTGCGCGAAGGTAAAGATTTGCAGGAGGCCCTGCTGCAGGCCGGAGCGGTGCGCATGCGTCCGATATTTCTGACGGCGGGAACCACCTTGCTCGGCAACATGGTGATCACACTGGATCCGATTTTCAATGGCCTGGCCTGGGCCATCATTTTTGGTATTGCCACATCCACCCTGTTGACCCTGTTTGTGATTCCGGTGCTTTACAGTCTGGTTTATGCCGACAAACCGGGACACGGGCTGCCTTTGAGGAGGGATAACGAAGCGTGAAAACCGCACTGAAAATAATAGGAGTCGTGATAGCACTGGCACTGCTGGCCGGCGTCATGGCCTATCTGGCAGGTTTCTTTGAAGAAAAGATACCCGTTGATTTCAGCGGGGTGGTACCGTCATCGGCCAGCGGGCGGACAGTTGCGGTTGAGGTCATTACGGAGCCTTTAATCGAGCGGGCGCCCGGAACCCTGCGGGCCAAAGTCGAGACGGTTATCTCCCCCTTAATAACGGCCACGATTTCCTCGATTGCCGTATGGGCCGGCGATGAAGTGCAGGCCGGGGAGGTTTTGGTGATACTGGATGCGCGGGAGTTAAAAGCCCGGGTCGATCAGGCCCACCAGGCGGCTGTTGCGGCCAGAGCCAGATTGGCCCAGACGGAAAAAGACCTGGCGCGTGTGCAGCGCATTATGAAGGCCGATCCGGGAGCCGTATCCAAGGCCGAGCGAGATCGATTGCAGACGACGTTGCGTACCGCCCGGGCCGAGCTTGAGCGTCTAAGGCGTCAAAAAGACGAGGCCCGAACGGCGCTCAGTTACAGCAAACTGACAGCGCCCATCGCCGGCCGGATTGTCGAGCGCCTGGCGGATCCCGGAGACACCGCCCGGCAGGGGGAGCCCTTGCTGCGCATGTATGATCCCGTCTCCCTTCGGCTGGAAGCCAGCGTGAGGGAGTCGGTGGCTTCCAAGCTGGCCAAGGGTCAACAGCTTTCAGCCGAAATTGATGCCCTTAAAAAGCGATATCCGGTGGTGGTTGACGAAATTGTTCCATCGGCGGACCCCGGCTCGCGCTCATTTCTGGTCAAAGTGAGCCTGGGCGACGGTTCCGGTCTGTATCCGGGAATGTTTGGACGCCTGATGATTCCCATCGGACAGGTCGAGCGGATCATCATTCCGGCCGATGCCGTGACCCGGGTCGGTCAGCTCGACTTTGTGATCGTGAAAACCTCCCAGGGTCCGGTTCGTCGCTATGTGCGCCTGGGTCAAGTCCGTCAGGATCATCGTCTGGAGGTTATCAGCGGTCTGGCGGCCGGTGATCAAATTCTTATCAGCGAACGGTGAACCCTCCAGGGTTGTGTCCTTTATTCAAAATCGAAAACCTGGTCCTCAGGGCCAGGTCAGAGATGATCGGCTCCGGCTGTAACAGTTTCAAGGAGTGATGGAGTACTCCATAAGTATGTTGAGTAGAGCAGAGTCATGGAGATCCCCCTGCTATGGGGGCAAACCAAAGCCAGGTCCTTTGGGCCTGGATTCTTTACTTTTTCGTGCCCACCGTTGAGAAGTAGTAATCGACGATCGCCCGGGTCATTTCTGTTGAGCGTGTGCCGAGTATCTTTCCATGAACCGCCAGAACACTGACACATATACCCCCGGAGCCGTCAGGGGGTACGGCAAAGGCCGTCACCCAGTCGTATTTGAATTGGTCCCGGCGGTCGTTGATGGTACCCGTTTTGGCTCCCAGATCAAAATTCCTGAATCTCTTTTTGCGCCGCAGCTTGCGAAACGCCGAACGACTGGTTCCGTATCTGGCGACATCCTGCATAAGAATTTTTAGTTCCCTGGCTGTCTCCGGATTTACGGTTGCCAGCATAGCCGGTGGGGATGCCTGATAGATGACTTTGTTCGATTCGTTTCGAACCGAATCGATCAACCAGGGCGTCGGCATCTTTCCCTGGTTGACCGCTACGGAAGCAAGCATTGCCGCATGCAGGGGCGAGATCAGTGTGTCTTTATTAAAACCGGAGGCGATTTCGGCCAAACCGAAATCATCCGCCGGTACTTCCACGCGACTGACAGCCAGCGGCAGTTCAAAGGCAATGGGGCGGTTGAAAAAGAATTTATCCGAATAGCGGATCAGGGCGCTCTGTCCGAGATCATATATGCCGATTTTTCCGAAAACGGCGTTATTCGACAGCGCAAATGCTTTTCTGAATTTGGTTTGCGTGGTCCAGCGATCCTTTTTCGTTTTCAATTGGGATTTGTAAAGGGTATGCCTGCTGCCCCGGTAATACAGGCTTTTATCGGGGCTTATGTCTGCGCTTTCAAGGGCGGCTGCGGCTGTTATAATCTTGAAAAGACTGGCCGCCGGATAATCGGCTTTGAGACACAAATTATCTGAACCTCCGTTAGCGTCGTAGTTGACCAGGGAGAGTAAGCGGCCGTCATGGGGGTCTATCACGACAACCGCCGACTGCCGGGTCCGGGAACGCTTCAGGGTTCTCAGGATATATTTTTGAAGCTTCCCGTAAATTGCCGTCCGGATGAAAAACCGCCGGCCGTCTTTATACAGAATTATAGAATCGGAAAGTTTAGAGGAATCTGTGGCCGTCCCGTTAAAAAAGCCCCTTAAATCCTTCATGGAAGGAGGCGCTGACGGTTTGTTCGCCTGCTTTTCCCGTATGGGCGATTCCTGGTGAGATGAGCTCAACTGCTGCGCCAGCCAGATACCCGCAAAAATAAGTAGGATGACAAGTACCGATGTGAAACCGGCGATCACTAAAAGGGACGGCAATTTTTTTACAAAACCGCGGCGTCGAGCGGTTTTCTGAAGGGTTGCCTGATATTTTTGCCATTTGGGAGGATGCGAAGGTTTATAGATCATTTTGTATTATGTCAAATTCATTATTTTTGCTGGGCAATATAAAGATTGCGGTCAGAGGTGTCAAATAAAAAAGAGGAACCGTGTCCCCCTCTTTTATTTAAAGATGTACTTGTTCGACTGCGGGTGATATAACACTCATATTTAATTTTCAATAGTCAATTCTCCGCCTCCGGCGGATCCGGGTCTTATTATAGCCTTACGAGTTGAAATATACAGGTTAAAATGAAAATGTATTCTTCCGATATAAAACAGTGTGCGCGGCAAATTGTCAAAGAATACCTGAACCAGATTCTGGCCGATACTTACCAGATTCCCACCCTGGAAGAGATGAAATTTTTTTTAGAAAAAAATTTTGATCATTCATTCGATGACTACATGATCTCCCGGAAAATCAAACGATCGCACCCGGCGTGGAGCAATGAGCAGGTTGTGGATGAATTGGAACGACAAAAAAGGCATTATGAAAATGAACTCCGGGTGAATTTGAGAATCGCCGCCCTGAATACGATCGAGGAAATTGAAAACCTGATTATCAGTTTGAACAACGCCATCCGGGAGTGGAAGGTGTTATATCTTTAACGCAGTGTTTTGTTCCAGAAGACAGATTCCACGGCGGCGATGATCGTCTCTGCGTTCATCTTTTGAACCTAAACTGAACCGCTCAACCTAGGTGGAAACAACCCCGTACGGCATGGCGTTGAACACATCGCTGAGCCTTTCTTCCCATCGATTGAAGATACCCGAAGGCGTCGGCTTCTCCCGGGTTAACACAAGATAGACTTCATTCCTGATTTTTCTTCTCAAGTTGAAATCCCAATTTGCCGATAACATATATGAATTGTTTTCAGATTGGCTTTGGATGAACATACCCTGCCTGCCGGAGACGGACAGCGGGAATCTTTAGTAGTCGAGGTAGAGATGCAATCGGTAATTAAAATATTTTTTCTGGCAGCGGCGCTGTTGGTCGCCGCTTTTTGCGCGAACTTTTTTGGTTTGGTGTCCATTCCCTGGCTGGATATTAACTCGGTGCCGACATACAGTGGGGATGCCATCCGCACGGATACTGCAATTAAAAAGGCCTTCGAAGATTGAAAATGAAAAAACTAATAGTGATTCTGATTGGTATTAAAAAGGACGTGACCGCAATTACCATCCGCCCCGAAAAAATAGAATTTTAATTACTTCAACTACCGTGAACCGTTTGGAGCCGGCATCGATGCCATGTTGCGGCATTTTTGCTCGAGTTGATGGTTGATGCGGGTCAACATTTCTTCCGTGAGAGGCCTGGGTTGAATATGCTCAAACAGAGAGGCAAATTGGCTTGGATTCACCACCGGAATCCCGTCGGCAGAAGTCCTTTTTACCACCCAGCCGGGCAGGGTGACGATGGCCCTGATCGCAATGGGCTCCCCGGTAGAAACGGTCAGCCAGTTGGACAGCCAGGATGCCTGCTGCTTGGCCTGTTCAATCGTTTCGGAATCGGTCGCATTCGAGTAGCTTAACATCCGGCCGTCATAGGTCACGGTATCCTCTTCTTTGCTGATACGGGCGGGGCCCTTCGCGTGGGTCTTGGTTTCAACGGCAAAGACACCGTTTGTCCCCACAACGATATGATCGATATTAAATGTGTCGGCCGGAAAATCATGGTATACTCGATAACCATCGCGCATGAGTTGGTTGAGCTCCTGTCCGAC
Organism: Gammaproteobacteria bacterium; assembly: GCA_049190255.1. Classification (GTDB taxonomy): domain Bacteria; phylum Desulfobacterota; class Desulfobacteria; order Desulfobacterales; family JAFDCJ01; genus JAFDCJ01. Next base: position 18,157 of record JAIVWA010000010.1, read on the forward strand.
TGCCAGTTCGCCTTCATAATCCAACCGGATGCTTTTGCGTCGGGATAATAACTTAACCAGTTTAAAGACAAAATAAGCGATTATGACAATACATATGGTTGACGATATCCAGATAACTGTCAGCAGCGGTTTCTGTTCTTGAAAGTATGAAACCGAGATAAGGGTAGAATAAATTATCAGCGGCAGGATAATTACATAAATCAGATATAAATTGATTTGTTCATTTAAATTGTCTAATCGCCTCAGCCGCGAACCACCGGGTAGTCGGAGAAAATTTTGTTTAAATGACGGGCGCAGGGATTTCAAACGGATGTGTCTTCGGAATACATTCAACGCCGCCACCATAATGAAAAGAATCCCGAAAATTAAAATTACCGGAAGATAAGACAAAAATCGGTCCAAAGGCCCCCCTTAAATTTAAAATTTTCCCGGGAAATTGCAACCAGGCGGAAATAGTAGCGGAAAAACAGATGATAATCAACTTTAAGTTCGATGATAGTGCCTGAGCGAAAAATCGGGATTTTGGCAAGTTGGGTATAGTCCCAGCGGGAGGCGGGATTGGGTTTCTTCCATAGATTCAGGGGACTGAAGACGACTCTGTCGGCTAAGTCAGAAATGTCAAGAACAGGATGACAAACAGCCAGAACGAACAGGAGATGGCAAGTTCTCTGATTATTTCATCGACCAGTGTCAAAGTTCCACCTTTATAGAGGTTGTCAAAAAAACGTTGCGGTATAATTTATATCGGCATTTAATCGATGAACTTTAGTACTTTATCCCAAAGGAGAGTGACCGATGGACGGCAGAGATCGCAGGAATATACGCCCCGGATTAACTGTTGATATTGTTCTGAAAAAAGACCAGGGATCCGGCCAGTTGACCCGGGGAGTTGTCAGGGACATCCTGACGAAATCGGCCAATCATCCCCACGGCATCAAGGTGCGGCTGATCGACGGGCAGGTGGGCAGGGTGAAGAAGATCCTCAATTAGGGCCTGTTAGATACGGTTCTATCAGGAAAAATTTAGAACGCCTGCGCCAGGTTAAAATGACCCACCGCCTGCAGGCTCTCGTAATTAATTTCATACAGTGACGCGATGATCCTTTCATAAAAAAGGGCGTCCGTCATTAGTTGACCCTCATAAAGCAGGTCCACCAGACTTTCGGCCGGTATCCGGTTAAAGCAATCCTGGCAGATGAAATAATCTTCAAATATGTAAATCTGGCCGCCACCTGCATATACCTTTTTAAGACCGGTCCGGGTGGCCAGATGGGAACAGCTGACCCAGGTATTGGGTGCCTTGGCTTCATTTGCGGGGCTGCCTGCCATCCGGGCACAGTCACAGTTACTCTCAATTATCGGGGTGATTAAGTTTTCTGAAAACATTTTGTCGGTCATCGGCCGGCCGGACCCAATTAATTCTGACAGATCACCTGTGTTCAGGATGTTGTCAAAACAGATCTCACAGAAACATTTACCCAGTACGATGGTTATCAGACCCGAAGCCATACAGTAACTGTATACCAGATCCGGCTGAGACAGATGGTGACAGACCAGCCAGGTGTATGTTTTAGAATCCTGGGCCGCCACCGGCTGGATCAGGTTCAGCGACAGGTCGTCCCTATAATTTGGCATCCCGGATGCGACAGCGCCCAGATTTAATTCGGGTTTATCAAAAATGAAAAAGGATTTTTCGGTTTTATCTACTTCAGCTCCCATAAATATCCACTCCATTAATTTTGCAGTAACCGTTCAGGGGTCCAGGTTCAGGGTTCACATCAAATCCGAACCGTTAATTATAGCCATACAATCGGCGGCTTTGCACCCGGTTGAAAGTTCAACGTATAATGATAAAGCAAAATCCGCACCAAACTATAAAGTTTTTTAATTTTCGTTAATTTTCAGGTGATTACTGAAAATTCTAAAATTTTAAAACCAATAGGGTGCCAATATATTGAATGCCAATGTCAAAAACATTAACGTTAATTTCAAATTGGAAACCATCACGCACGGATCCTAATTACACTTATCAATTGCAATCCAGCAGCATTTTTTTATAAGAATAATTGACAACTGTTCAGATATGCAAGATATTCAGATTAACAGAGAGGAGGTTCGGCAATGGGAGCCCAAAAAGATCGCGATAGGGAAAGGAAATCGCAAATGTATTCCGTGATGATCCGAATTGGCAATACCCGAAAAATCAAACGGGAGGTATTTGCAGATTCTGCCGAAGCGGAAGCCTATTTTAATAAACTCTGTGATCGCAGAACGGATTACCCCGCCTCCGTGGTGCTGGCAGAAAGGATTCTGGTAAGAAAAAAGTTTCGAATCGACAAAAACTGGCAAGGGGATCGCTTTATTACCAATGAAGATTTATGAGGAGCAAATTCTCTTATACTTCCAGCTCAAGTTATTCTATTCCTGCAGTTCGACGGAATTGCTCAGGGTCCCGATACCTTCCAAGGTTACATTGACGGTGTCGCCGGGCATGAG
>JAIVWA010000010.1:20656-20985 GCA_049190255.1 Gammaproteobacteria bacterium
CTGGCAAGGGGATCGCTTTATTACCAATGAAGATTTATGATGACAGGGGAATTCCATCCAAAGCCCGATTATCCGGCTTTAAATGCCTAACCCGGATAAACCGGAAAATGCCTAAAGTGCGCTAAAGTGCCTAAAATGCCTAAAATTGTGGTGTCGCTTCGCTCCGTCTTTATTATAAACGCCCGGTATTTTCAGCATGCAAAAGCAGAAATCAGTAAGCGAATACAAAATACATACCTTGCTTTTTTCTTTTAATAAAATCGACAGAATACCTCAACTTTAGGCATTTTAGGCATTTTGAATTTTAGGCATTTATTGAGCGAAACTTT
>JAIVWA010000011.1:0-20545 GCA_049190255.1 Gammaproteobacteria bacterium
TCGAAGAAGAAAGCATAAAGATTAGAAAGAGAATAAAGGGAATGTTGTTCCCTAAGTTGAATTGTTTGGCACCATGCGGAAATTACTAAATTTATTCAACTTGGGAGATACTATTGCTCATCGGCGCTATACAAAAGCGCATGTCACGCCGGATGACGGCAAAGTGATGTTTTAAACCTGGAAGCACTGAAAAGTCTGTATTTGAATCTCGAAGAAAAAGATGATTGCCCCAAATCCAAGAAAACATTTGACAGCAACTGTCACTAACTGTAAATTAGTTGATTATTATGAGGTGTTTTAAAAAACAATTATCTTGCGATCAGAGAGGTGTACCCGTTGGATGAAAAAATAGGCGATATTTTGACCATCGAAGAACTGTCCGTCTACCTAAAAATCCCGAAATCTACGCTCTACAAGCTCGTTCGGGAAGGTAGGGTTCCGTCCCAGAAGGTGGGGCGGCACTGGCGCTTCCGGAAGGTGGCCATCGACCGATGGTTGGATGAAACGCGAGCTGAAGAGCCAGAAACAAAGGGAGAACAGTAATGGCAGAGCCACTCGCGGATCAGGTTGTGCGGAAGATCAACCAGGCAGCTGAACTATATCACCGGCTCATGCTGGTCGTGGCTCCGGCAGGAGCAGGGAAAACCACTGCGCTTCAAGACGTACAAGAACGCGTTGGCGCTCCGCTGATCAACGTCAACCTGGACCTGTCACGCCGGATGCTTGACCTGACTGAGCGTCAGCGAGCGTTGCAGCTTCCCCGGCTGCTGAGAGAGATCATAAACGATGCCGCCGGTGAAGTTGTTTTGTTTGACAACATAGAGATTTTATTTGACGTGGCCCTGAAGCAGGACCCTCTACGGCTTCTCCAGGGACTTTCTCGTAACAAGACTGTGGTTGCTGCATGGAATGGCTCCATTGATGGCGACCACATGATCTATGCCGTAAAGACAGCTGATATACGTGCAGCGCTCCTGGCCGGCGGTTCACCCGCGACCCCGGCAGAGATGAAGAAGCGGTTCGAGGAATACCTGGACGAGCTCACCAAGGGCAAGGAGCCCGGCAAAGTTCGCATTGTATTGGAGTGACCTATGAATTCATTTGAAGCGGGATTTCTGGAAAAGCAACCGATACAGCATTCGCTCCTGCGGACCATCCGCCTGTTGGGCGAGTACCGAGGGAAAGAAGCGCTTTTCATGCAGCAGACGCCCCAGGTGCTCGAATCGTTGCGCCAGGTCGCCATTATCCAAAGCACAGAATCTTCAAATCGAATCGAGGGGATCGAAGCGCCACCGGAGCGGATAAAGAAACTGGTTGAACACAAGACTACACCGAAAAATCGTTCCGAACAGGAGATTGCCGGCTACCGCGATGCGCTCGCGACAATTCATGCCAACCACGCCAACATGCCCTTCACAACCGGTATTGTCCTGCAACTCCATCGTGATCTCTATCAGTTCGTTGCACAGCAGGGGGGACGATGGAAGATGACGGACAACGAGATTTCCGAGACCCGGGCCGATGGAACCAGGGTGGTCCGGTTTAAGCCGGTTCTCGCCCATCAAACCCCAGATGCCATGGAGCGGCTCCATACTCTTTTCAAGGAGCAATGGGATCGTGGAGAAATCGATCCGCTTTTGCTCATTCCAGCCTACGTGTTGGATTTCCTCTGCATTCACCCATTTATCGATGGTAACGGAAGAATGGCGCGGCTGCTGACGCTGCTTCTTCTCTATCAAGCTGGTTTCGAAGTTGGGCGGTACATAAGCCTGGAGCATCTGATCGAAAACCAGCGTGAGGGTTACTATGATGCGCTCTACAAATCCTCTCAGGGGTGGCATGAGGGTGAGCACACTTTGTTGCCATGGTGGGAATACTTTCTGGGCGTGATGCTCCTTGCCGGTTATCAGGAGCTTGAGCGTCGAACCGGCGAACTTACGACTGCCCACGGCGCTAAGACAGAATTGGTTTTCGCCGCCATTCGAAAACTACCCGAAAGGTTCCGTTATGCCGATCTGGCACAAGCCTGCCCGAACGTGAGCCGTCCAACCATCAAACGGGTGCTTGCCCGGCTCCGTGAGGAAGGCGGGGTGGAATGCGTCAAATCCGGCAGAGATGCCATCTGGGAGAAAAGGGGATCATGAGCCTTTTAATGGCATCAGAAACGGCTATGATGACCCGCTCGAAGCTGATACGGGATCATGATACCGTTAATGGTATCATAAACGGCTATTATTCGCTGGGCAGAATAATAATCCTGCAGGGGCGGGGGTCGGGCCACGCTAAGTAATTGACATTGCCAATAAAATGGCATGAAAACGTCTCTGAAACGGTCTTAATCGACCGGTTTTCCCCCCTAAAACTGCCCTATTAAGAGAATCGACGAAAAATGGCTTGTGCAAAAAGACATTATATACCCGGCCATGTCTGGCATTCCAGAACCGGATTTCGAGCAACGGCAGGGCTCTTTCGTTAACACCCTGTGGAGGGGCTGGTTGACGGAAAATGCTATGGATCAGCTTGGTCTGAATAAGCTGGAACGTGAGGTCGTGGCTTTTGTAAAATCCAACATTCACATAAGCAATCAAGTATATCGGGATGCATTCGGTGTATCAAAACCAACAGCCACACGACATCTTGATTCACTTGCTAAAAAGGGCATCCTCCAAAGAATCGGCACCACTGGAAAAGGCACCTACTATATTTTAAAAAAGCAAGGGCTCATAAAGGGCTCAAAGGGCTCATGGCACAGGTTAATGATCATTTGTGGGATATCCGCAAACGGGATAGAAATGAGATCGAATAGGTAATCAAGCCCGGAATACAGGAAAGGGGCCAAATGGGCCAGTGCCCCGGACCGTGGAAATCGCCAACAACGCCGGGTACACTACCGATTTGTCATTGAGCCGGAACAGAACAAGAACCATCAACACTGGATTGAATGATGCCACGCAAAAAGAAAAAAACTACCAAAGACGGACTTACCGCGTCTCAGGCAGAGCAAGGAAGAGACAGTGTCAAATCTTGATCAGTGATTAATCGGTTTTCTATAATCATTTTTATAGCTCCAAGAGTTTTTTAGATAAACTATGGAGCTCAGAGTTTGCCAGTGCAACCACTTTCTTCTTGACCGTCCGAGAGTAATACTCCTGTTCGGTTTTATTTAGAGGGAGGCCTTCCAGCTTCTTCTTGAACAGTTCCTTCTGCTTTGGTGAAAAAACTTGTGACAGTGCGTTCTCCAGAGAAAATTCCATATATTTTTCTTTTCTCCGTCTGTCTTTTTCGGCCTTTTTCTCAAAATAAAGTTCAAACAGTCCTTTCAAACGTTCTGGATCAAGCTCTGCATCATTACATTTTAGAGTTTGGTTATGGGCCAAATAGTCCCTCCAGGTCTTGACTAAATTTTTATCTTCTTTGGAAAGGTTCTTTTTCAGCTTGTTCCACCATGAGAACGATAGGTGATAAAGTGAGAACAGGGATCCGGACAAGAGCATCAACCGGTGAAAGTGGTCTTTCTGTTCTTTTCTCGTCAATTGCTGTTCGACCTGTTCTGGTGTAAACTGATAACTTTCAGCCGCATTTGCAAGCAACACAGGAAAACCTTCCCAAAGCCGGGTATCATGGCTTTTAACTACCTCTGCCAGGGTTTCGTTGACATCCGGTTCTTCGCTTGGCTCAAACATTGGAAAGCCGAGTTTTGATAAGCTGGTCAAAAGTTTTCTGTCAGTCATAAAGCCCCTTCTCTCGTAACAATACCAGGAAATGATCGATATTCAGCCACGTCGTAACTAAACTATAGGCTAATTGAAGCCTTTCCACTTTCCTGGAGTATCGAAAAATTTGACATGACCGACAAGCAGCCTGTCGTTGCCGAACCCCGTGCGAAGCGCCCAGATCGATGATGTTGTCCAGGTCTTGCCCGGGCAGGGCGGCCCAGCATCGAAGATCGAGGCGGCCATCATGGTCGAGTTTCTGAAAAATCTGAAATGCGCTGGCGCCATCTTTGTCCGCCATCGATCCCTGAATTGCGCACCTGCCGTTCGATGAGTTTTTCCTTGACAAATTTCGGGGAACCTCCTAAAAAACACTTTGTAGCTAAATTGTAGTTAATTTATAGCTGAATCCGCGTTGCCGCAACCTCAGGGACGGTGCGGATCGTCAGTAAAATCATATACAAATTCCATCGCTTAACAGAGCCAGGCTCCCGTCACGGGAATTCGACCGGTGCCAACCTGGATCACCGATCGGATCTACCTGCCTTCGGATTGGGTGGGCAAGCTCGTCAAAATCATTCGTGTCGATTGATGGAGAGAGGGAGGGCCTTGAAATCGTTCAAGATACGAAAATTGGGCATCGAATTACAAAAATACACTTTTTCCTTGACACATAATTACAATATAGCTACATTGTAACCACACCTTAAGCAATTTCAACCGCTATCCGACGGGTGAAGGCCGTTATTAGTTAAGTGCCTGCACCCACGATTAATTAAACATCTCGGAATTCCTACAACTTAATGAAAATACTGGAGATTTTTTGAGGTCTGGGTTTTTGCCTCAACTATAGAAGGGGAAAAAAATGAGGTACGCTGAAACAGGAATTAATTTAGAAATTGATCTATCCCGCGGAAGCATTGACAGGGTGGAATCTGACCCAAGGGACACCGAGCTTTATCTGGGGGGTCTGGGTACGAACGCCAAGATATTATGGGACCGGGTTCCTCCTGAAGTTGAGCCCTTTGCTCCTGAGAATCTTTTAATTTTCGGCGCCGGTCTTTTATGCGGCACACCGGCGACCGGTTGCAATCGTACCATTGTTTCCACCATTTCTCCCCAGACCAAGTTGATGGCATTTTCAATGATGGGAGGATTTTGGGCGCCGGAATTGAAGTATGCCGGTTATGACAAAGTAATCCTGCGCGGCAAGTCCCCCGATCTGGTTTATATATGGATCAACAATGACAAGGTAGAAATACGAGATGCCTCTCATTTGCAGGGTAAAGGAGCGACTGAAACTGCAGAACTTATTCGGCAGGAGTTAAAGGAGCCCAAGGCCCAGGTGGCTGCTATCGGCCTGGCCGGTGAAAACAGGGTCTTTTTTGCTTCCATCGAGCAGGGCCGGTCCAGTGCCAGCCGACTGGGAATCGGCGCCGTCATGGGCGACAAAGGCGTAAAGGCCGTCGTTGTTCGCGGAACAGGGGACATCAATATTGCACAACCGGCCGAATATATGGCGCTTTGCAACGAAGTGCTGGAATATATAAAATTCCGAAATCAAAATCCAATTCCGGGTGTCATGACCATCTTACAAGGGCTTGGGTCACCGCAAGAGATGCAAACCCATGATGAGAAGTGGCACACCGAGAATTTCATGTGGGGAAACTCCCGCGTGCGCCGAAGAGATTTTTGGAACGACGATGTCAAAAAGGCGTGGACGCAGACTTTGGAGAATATGCGGACACGGCTGATAAGCTGCTATAACTGTCCCATGAAATGCGCGGCAACAATTTCCCCCCCGGGAAAACCAACCTACATGATGAAATGTTTCTCGAAACTTACCTATACCATGGCGGCCATGGCAGACCTGGATTTTGGTTTGAAAATCGCGCAACATGCTACGGAATATGGCGTGGACGCATTCTCAGCCCCGCAAGTTATGGCCTTCGCCCTTGAACTATACGAAAACGGCATTTTAACCGATAAAGACTTTCCGGGAATGCCGTCCGATAACGAGGAAAGATTTTACTGGTTGCTTGACAGAATTGTCCGGCGCGAAGGGATCGGAGATGTTTTGGCCAATGGCACTTATTGGGCGGCCAAAGAGATTGGCAACGGCGCCGAAGCCTATGCGCATAACAATATTAAGAAACATGAACAGCTGCCTCTTAAACTGTCAATGCTGAATCCCGTTTATTTCCTGATGTATGCGACCGGCGAGAAGATAAACATTACCCAGATTGAAGGACAGTTCCCCCAGGCGCCTTACCCCAAGAGAGAGCATAGAGAAGCGTTTGTAAAGGACTGGTTCCAGGTTCCTGATGAAAAGTTCAAGCAATATTTTCTGGACTGGGAACTGCGCGGAGAAAACTCAAATCCATATTACCCGACGGCTCAGATGTCTTGTGACATTGTGGACTGGCAGGAGAAAATGCACTATATCGATGACGCCCTCGGGATGTGTGCCGGTTTGTCATCATTTCCCCTGAAGCCGCCATATCATATACACAATTACCCCAAATTTATTTCATCAGGTGCCGGGATCGATATGGATGAAGATAAACTGTCCCAAGCCGCCAAAAGGTACCGAACTTTAGTAAGAGCCATTAATATAAGCAGAGGCATGCGCAGAAAAGATGACAAGCCGCCGGAGAACCATTGGAAAAAAAGATTCCCCGAACTTGAAGAGGAGCTCTTGGATACGTATTACAAATTCAAAGGGTGGAATAGCGACGGCATTCCGACTAAAGAGTCCTTAGATGAATTGGGGTTGAATTACGTGAGCGAAGACTTCATCCGGAGAGGAATTTTGGCGGATGGTGAGGATGCTTCTCCCAAAGAGAACTCAGCGGGAAAAGTGCCGGAATAAAGCGAAGGGAGTACGACCGTGACGGTTGAGAAAAAAAAGAAAATAATAAAAACAATTAAAATTGACGTTGATAAATGCAATGGTTGCCGGGCATGTGAGTTAGTCTGCTCGGCCTTTCACGCAGCGCCGAAATATAGCAGCAATAATCCGGCGCGGGCTCGTATTCGCGTGATTAGTGAACCCCTTAAAGATATATATGTTCCGGTGTACGCCGGTGATTATGCGCCGGCCGAATGTGCCGGCCGAGACAAATACACGATTGACGGCAAGGAATACGACGAGTGTGCCTTCTGCCGTGCTTCCTGCCCGTCCAGAGACGAGTTCAAGGAACCCGACTCCGGTCTGCCTCTGAAATGCGATATGTGTGAAGGCGAAGATGAGCCATTGTGTGTGAAGTGGTGCCTATCTGATGCCCTGGTTTTGGAAGAAAGGGAGGAGGAAGTCGATGAAGAGGAAGAGCAGGAGGAGTTGGAGGTCGGCTTGGAATCACTGGCAGACAAACACGGCTTAGAGAAAATAATGGATGCTCTTGCCCGAATGTCAAAGAAGGAATAGAAGAAGAGGATTAATAAATACAGTGGAGAACCTAGCCGACTATAAAGAGATCGTAGATGCTATCAAGGCGAGTGGTGGCGAAGCCTTCAAATTATGTTATCAATGCGGATTATGCGATGCGGTTTGTCCGTGGAACCGGGTTAGATCATTCAGTATACGCAAGATCATCCGGCAGGCGACGTTCGGTCTGACGGATATAGAAAGTGAAGAGATGTGGCGCTGTACGACCTGCGGAAACTGCCCCCGGCAGTGCCCCAGGGGAGTGGCGATTATTGAAGCCGGGGTATCCTTGCGCAGGATTGCCACGGAATATGGGGTTTTCCCGACGCCTGTCAGTCCGGTGCGCGGCGTCGGCGCCAGCCTGCTGGGTAAAGGCAATCCCTTGAGTGAAGATCGCGATAAGCGCGCGGACTGGGCCGAAGGCCTGTCTGTCAAAACGTTCACCGAGGGGATGGAAATTTTTTATTTCCCCGGCTGCTATCTCTGCTATGACCCGAGGTTAAAAAAGGTGGCTCGCGCCACCGCCAATATCCTAAACCGGGCCGGGGTAGATTTCGGGATACTGGGTTCCAAGGAAAATTGCTGTGGCGAAAGCATCCGCAAGACGGGCGACGAGGAATTATTCAAACGCCTGGCCCGGGAAAATATCAAAACGTTTATCGATGCTGGTGTGCACAAAATCCTGGTTTCTTCCCCTCATTGCTACCATACCTTCAAAAACGAGTATCCTGAATTTAAGGTGAACTTTGAGGTGGTTCATATCGCCCAATATTTATGCGAGCTGATTAAAGAAGGAAGACTTGAGCTCACCAAGGAGTATGGCAAGAAAGTGACCTATCATGACCCCTGCTACCTGGGTCGGCATAACGACATATATGACGAGCCCCGGCAGGCCCTAAAGAAGATACCCGGATTGGAACTGACTGAGATGGCTGATTCGCTGGAAGACAGCCTATGTTGCGGAGGGGGAGGCGGCAGGATCTGGATGGAAACGCCAAAGGGTGAAAGATTCTCCGACCTCAGGATAGAACAGGCTGTTGACGTTGGAGCCGAGGTGCTGGTGACCGCCTGTCCCTATTGCATTACCCATTTTGAAGAAAGCCGGCTAACCCTGGGGGACAGTGAAAGTCTTGAGATTAAAGACATCACGGAAATTATCGCAGAAGTGATTTAGTCTAGTTTAGAGGTGATAAAAAGTGGAAAAAGAACTATTGCAGGAAGAAAGAATTCAACAGCTTAGCCAAAGTCTGGCAGACAAAAATTTTGGCGACGTCATGGTCGTTGGTGGCGGGATCAGCGGTATTCAAGCTTCTTTGGATCTTGCCACTGCGGGGTTTAAGGTTTATCTGATCGAAAAAGACCCTGCCATTGGCGGCCACATGGCCCAGCTTGACAAGACCTTTCCCACCAATGACTGCTCCATGTGAATTCTATCACCCAAACTGGTCGAGGTCGGCCGGCATCCGAACATAGAGATTTTGACCTATACTGAAGTTGACAGTGTAGCAGGGGAAGCAGGAGACTTTCATGTAAGCCTGACCAAGAAGCCCCGATACGTTATAGAGGACAAGTGCACGGGTTGTGCAACCTGTATGGAATACTGCCCGGTCGAATACCCGGATAAATATAATCAGGAAATTTCGCAGAATAAAGCCGTCCATATATACTTCTCTCAAGCAATTCCCCTTATCTCATATATCGATGACAGCTGTATTTACCTTAAAGAGAAGAAATGTCGTATTTGCGAAAACGTATGTAAGACCGACGCCATCGATTTTCGACAAACGCCGGAGAAGTTTGATATTAAAGTAGGCGCCATAATTCTGTCGCCCGGCCTCGAGCCCTATGATCCTAAGGTGAGGAATGAATATGGCTACGGAAAGTTGCAGAACGTGGTGACCAGTCTTGACTTCGAACGGCTATTATGCGCCACCGGGCCACACGAAGGCGAGATCCTGCGTGCTTCCGATATGAAGCATCCCCATAAAATTGCCTGGATTCAATGCGTCGGTTCCAGGCGGGTTACCCCGGGCAGTAACAGCTATTGTTCGGCCGTATGCTGCACCTATACCCAGAAACAGGTGATTCTAACAAAAGACCATGACGCCGAGGCAGAATGTACGATTTTCCATAACGATATTCGTTCCTACGGCAAAGATTTCGAACCATTTTACCAGAGAACCGAGCAACTTCCCGGGGTTCGGTTTCTCAGAACCTACCCAGCGGTAGTGGGCGAGAGCCCGCAAAGCAAAAATGTAATTGTAAGGTATGCGACGCCCGACGATGGCGTCAAGGAGGAAGAATTCGATATGGTGGTATTATCTATCGGATTGAATCCTCCTTCCGGTTATGAGGATCTGGCAGCCAAGTTCGGAATCGAGCTCAATTCACATGGATTCTGTAAAGCCATTCCTGCCAATCCGATGGAGACCACCCGGCCCGGCATCTTTGCCAGCGGGGCCTTCCAGAGCCCGATGGATATCCCCGAGTCGGTTTTTTCCGCCAGCGGAGCCGGCTCCCAATGTGGTGAGCTCCTGGACTATCGGCGCGGCAAACTTTCCCAGGCCAGGATTTATCCACCGGAAAGGGATGTCTCGGAAGAAGAGGCCAGGGTGGGTGTTTTTGTGTGTCATTGTGGCGCTAATATCGGAAGAGTGGTAGATGTTCCTTCCGTAGTGGATTATGCCTTAACCTTACCCAATGTTGTCTACGCTACAGAACAGCTATTTTCATGTGCGACGGATTCGGCCCAGTCCATAGCGGAGGTGATCCAGGAAAAGGGACTCAATCGCGTGGTGGTCGCCGCCTGCTCCCCCCGAACACTGGAACCGTTATTCCGGGACACGCTGCGCGAGGCGGGCATTAATCAATATTACTTTGAAATGGCGAATATCAGGGAACATTGCTCCTGGGTCCACTTTCGAGAAAAGGAAGATGCCACCGCCAAGGCCAAGGATATAACCCGGATGTCGGTGGCACGCGCCAGCCAGTTGCAGCCATTACAGGAAATGGATCTGCCGGTAAACAAGACGGCCTTAGTGGTTGGCGGAGGTATCGCCGGCATGACTTGTGCGCTGTCCATCGCCGAACAGGGACATGCGGTTTACCTGCTGGAAAAAGATACCGACCTGGGGGGGATGGCAAGAAAAATCCATTACACGCTGGATGGCATGGATGTTCAGGCCTATTTACGTGACGAGGTGCGCAAGGTTTATCAGCACCCCTTAATCCATGTTTATACCGAGGCCGTCATCACTGAGGCGACCGGTTATGTCGGAAATTTCGTAACTAAGGTGACATCTGAAAGAGGGCCCGCCGAAATAAAACATGGCGCAGCTGTCATCGCGGTGGGTGCGGAGGCATATAAACCTGCCGAATACCTGTACGGGGAAGATGACAGAGTATTGACCAACCTTGAGTTGGAAGACCGCATCATTAAAAAAGATGAAAAGCTGATAAATTCCCGGAGTCTGGTGATGATCCAATGTGTCGGTTGCAGACAGGAAGATCGAAATTACTGCGCCCGGATATGCTGTAACCAGTCTATCAAAAACGCCCTGAAATTAAAAAAGATAAATCCCCAAATGGATATCTACATCCTGTTCAGGGATATCAGAACGTACGGCTTCGCAGAGGATTATTACCGCGAAGCGTCAGATAATGATGTTAAGTTTATCCGCTACGAACCTGATGATAAGCCCCAGGTGCAAGCGGCCAAGCAGGAAGGCCGACCTGTTTTAAGGGTGGCCGTGACCGATCCCATTTTAGGTCAGAAGCTTGCTATCGATGCCGATTACCTGGCGTTGGCGGCGGCCGTGATTCCCCCCGCCGGAAACCGGGAAATATCTCAATTGTTCAAGGTCTCTTTGGGTCCGGATGATTTTTTCAAAGAAGCCCATGTCAAATTAAGACCGGTTGAGTTTGGTACGGAAGGCGTTTATCTTTGCGGCATGGCTCACTATCCCAAGCATATACCGGAATCGATTAACCAGGCTTATGGCGCTGCAAGTCGCGCTGTAACCCTCCTGGCACATGATACCGTCACCGTCTCGGGGTCTGTTTGCGAGGTGACTGAAAAGCAGTGCATGGGATGCGGGGCATGTATCTCAGCCTGTACCTATAATGCCATCGAGTTTCGTAAGACCCGCCAGGGCCCAAAGGCGGTGGTGAATCCCGTTCTCTGTAAAGGAGACGGCCTCTGCAACGCCAAGTGTCCAACAGGGGCGATTTACCTTAAGCACTTTACCGATGAAGACCTCTTGAGCCAAATTGATGCGGTAGTCGGTTGAGCCGGTTAGCCGGTTGAGCCGGTTGGCCGGTTAGGCCGGTTGGCCGGTTGAGCCGGTTAGCCGGTTGAGCCGGTTAGGCCGGTTGAGCCGGGCAACGGGCTCAACGGGCACACGGGCACACGGGCGCAACCGGCAAACGGGCCCAACGGGCTAACAGGCCAACCGGCTCGACCGGCAACCGGCCCAACGGGCAAACGGGCCAACCGGCTCAACCGGCAAACGGACCAACGGGCCCAACGGGCAAACGGGCCAACCGGCTCAACCGGCAAACGGACCAACGGGCCCAACGGGCCTAACCGATTTAAAGGAGTTGAGACCGAATGACAACAGGGCTTAAATTTAAACCAAAAATATTAGGTTTTGTATGCCATTGGTGAGCGTACGGCGCTGCTGACATGGCTGGAGTTTCCAGACTGCAATATGCAACTGATATCAGGCTTGTGCGCGTCATGTGTTCCGGTAGAGTCGACCTGGAATTTGTACTCCGCGCCTTCTCAAATGGGATGGATGGGGTATTTATTGGTGGCTGCCGCCTGAATGAATGTAATTATATTACCCATGGAAATTACGATGCACTGAACATGGTGCTTTTATGTAGAAAAATAATGGAGCACATCGGCCTGAATCCAGCAAGGTTAAGGGTCGAATTTATGACTTCCGGTGAAGGAATGCTTTTTACCGAAGTTGTCGATGATTTTTCAAAAAATATTAAGGAGCTGGGACCACTTGGCAAGGGTGAAGAAATAGACCAAGATGAATTAAAGTCCAAACTTGAAGAAATTCGAAAGCTGGTCCCCTATATTAAAATAGTGAAAAGGGAGAAGCTGGCGTCACGCCTTAAAAACAAAGAAGAATACGACGGGTTTTTCACCAGTGAAGAAATAGACAAATTATTTAGTGAAGTCGTCTCGTACCATATTGATCCGGATAAGTGCCAGGCCTGTATGATCTGCTACAGGAGATGCCCGGTTGAGGCGATTGCAGGCGGCAAGGGCCGGATCCATGTCATTGACCAGGAGAAATGCATAAAATGCGGAACTTGCTTTGAAGTTTGCCCCCCTCGCTTTGGGGCGGTGAATACGATTTCCGGCGAGCCGGTTCCGCCTCCTATTCCTGAAGAAGAAAGAACACTAGTCAGAAAGAGTAAAACAAATCAATGACGATAAAAATTGAATACAAAAGCTCTAGGCGCGATATGAGCAAATCCGGCCGTGAACCTATACATCATGTGGTGGCAATTGATCAGGACGGAAGAGAACAAAAAGTTTCCATAGCGGGTGAATCTCCCCTCACCATTATGGTGGATGACCAGGAAATTGTAACGCTTATGACGCTTGGGACTCATCCCGAGGAATTGGTCTTGGGATATTTACACAATCAGGGCTTGATAGAAGATATCGAAGATATTGTTAGCGTAACGGTGGATTGGGAGAGCGAAAGGGCTAATGTTTTTACCCGCTCCCGCAAGGGGTTAAAAGATATTAAAGAAAAATTATCAAAGCGAATCGTAACCAGCGGATGCGGCCAGGGGACCCTTTTTAGTTGCAGCCTGGACAAACTTTATGAAATCAAACTTTCCAATTTCAAACTTCGACAATCGACGATATATGCATTACTGAAAGAGTTAACCAAATACAATCAGATTTATAAAGAAGGGGGATCTGTACATGGTTGCGGCCTCTGTCAAAACAGCAAAGTTTTAATATTCATCGAAGATGTGGGGCGGCACAATGCCGCCGATACAATCGGGGGGAGGATGTGGATTGATGGAATAACGGGCGCTGATAAGATTTTATATACGACGGGACGTTTAACTTCCGAAATCGTGATGAAAGCTGCCCAAATGACAATCCCGGTACTGCTGTCAAGATCAGGAATGACACATATGGGTTTGGAGCTTGCCCAGGACCTTGGAATAACGTTGATTGCGCGTGCAAAAAGAAGAAAATTTTTCATTTACCACGGAGAAGAAAATATTGTTTTTGATGCGCCTCCGAAAAAGTAGTTTGGAATTAATCCGCCGCGGCGGATTAACGCCTAATTGAGCGTTTTTTGGCTCAATTAGGGTGCAAGCTTATGCCTATTTATTTTTTTTGTAACCATTTAACCGTCTGCGGCTCATTACAAGCAAATCTTAGCACGGCCAGAATCAAGATGGCTAAAAATATTTATATTATCAGGAGGTTAAATGGGACAACAGATTTCAAGAAGATTATTTCTCAAAGGGGGCCTGGCGGCGGCAGCCGGCGTGGCGGCCTCCAGCATTCCGGGAACTGAGGCCCTTGCCCGGCCTGATGAGAGCAAACAGTTGGCAACCTTGATTGACATCAGCAAATGCACCGGCTGCGAAGCCTGTGTGGATGCCTGCTCGGAAGTCAATTCCGCAAAGTATCCCGATCCGCAAAAACCATTTCCGAAAATGTATCCCAACAGGGTGCCGGTGGAAGACTGGTCCGATAAGCAGGATGTAAACGATCGTTTGACCCCCTACAACTGGCTGTATATCCAGCACGCCGAAGTTGAGATCAACGGCGAAGAAACTGAGTTGACCATCCCCCGGCGCTGCATGCACTGCGCCAACCCGCCTTGCGTCAAGCTTTGCCCCTGGGGAGCGGCTAAACAGCTGGAAAACGGCATTTCAAGGATCGATTCGGACCTCTGCCTGGGAGGGTCCAAATGCAAAAAGGTCTGTCCCTGGGACATCCCCCAACGTCAAACCGGAACGGGCCTGTACCTGGATCTTATGCCCTCCATGGCCGGCAACGGTGTCATGTACAAATGCGATCGTTGTTACGAAAGAGTCGCGGAAGGTGAACTGCCGGCCTGCATCGAAGCCTGCCCCGAAGATGTCCAGACCATCGGACCCCGGGATGAAATCATAAAAAAGGCCCATGCCCTGGCCAAAGAAATTAACGGCTACATCTATGGAGAAAATGAAAACGGCGGGACCAACACCATTTATGTCTCACCGGTTCCCTTCGAAGAACTCAACAAAACCATCGAAAAAGGCAAAGGCAAACCCCATCTGCAACCGGTGGAAGATACCATGGCCCAGGCCAATAACCTGGCGGCCGCCATGATTGTGGCCCCTATAGCCGGCATCGCGGCAGCGGTAGGGAAATATTACAAACGGACGAGGTAGTTTTAAACGAATCAACCACTTTAAATATATCAGTAATAAGGGAGTGTATTTGATGAATCACGGTCAAAGCAACACCAGAGCGATCAGTTTACCGGGCCGCTGGTTTTATTTGATAACCATTTTTTTTCTGACCTTGTCCGGTTTTGGACAGATGCCTGTTTTCAAACGCTATTATATCGCCGACATCCCCGGACTGGGCTGGCTGGCACAATTTTTTGTGACCCACTATATCCACTACCTGGGTGCCATATTATTTTTGGCTTTCGCCGCCTATATGTTCATTGACTATCTGGTGTTAAAACGCAAATCCAGGCAAATGACGGCCACCGGGTATGTGCGCGGCGCCCTGCTTGTCGGTATCCTGGCCAGCGGAATATTCCTTGTGATCAGAAATTTAGCCGGATCAAATTTTTCATCCAGTTTTATTATTTTTCTGGATCTCAGCCATCTTGGACTTGTCATGGCTTTTTTGTTTGTCAGTCTGTATTGCCTGATCTTTAAAAAACATTGGACAACTGAACGATAACAGCGTATTTAAA
This sequence comes from Gammaproteobacteria bacterium, assembly GCA_049190255.1. Classification (GTDB taxonomy): domain Bacteria; phylum Desulfobacterota; class Desulfobacteria; order Desulfobacterales; family JAFDCJ01; genus JAFDCJ01. Next base: position 15,111 of record JAIVWA010000011.1, read on the forward strand.
TACGAGGAGATAGCCAATGAAAGACATATTAATCGTTATGGCAATCGTAGGCGCATGGTTTGTACTTCAGCGATATGTATTGCCGAAGCTCGGAATACCCACCTGACTGCAGAACTCTTGTCAGGTGACAAGCAAAGATGACAACAGAAAAGAATCCGACCCCTCAGCAAATCAAAGATAAAGATTTCGATCTGATACAGGCCATTAACTCCGGAGAGGTTGATAAGTTTCAGGACCTTGTCAAAAGGTATGAAGCGAAACTTTACAATTTCAGTTTACGGATGTGTCGGGATCCCAGCGATGCCGAAGACATGATTCAAGACACATTCTTAAATGTCTTCAGATACTTAAAAAATTTCAGATACGAAACCAAATTCAAAAACTGGCTGTATAAGGTGGCCGCCAGCACCTGCTTCAAAAAAAGGCGCAAGTCCAAATTTGCCCCGGACAAAGAACTGTCTTTAGAAGAGTTTTTGCCCAAGGATGAAGCCGAAAAGCCGGATCATGTCCCGCAATGGGCCTTAATGCCCCTGGACAAGCTGCTCAATGAAGAGCTTGCCGGTGTTATTAACAAGACCATCATAACTCTGCCCAAAAAATATCGTATGGTCATCCTGTTACGGGATATTGAAGGATTCAGCACGACTGAAACCGCACAGATTCTTAATCTATCGCCATCCAACGTAAAGGTGAGGCTCCACCGGGCCCGGCTTTACTTAAGAGAGAAATTGAAAGGATATTTTGAAAATGACCGGTGACGATCATGACCATAAGCATTGTCTGGAGATGTTTGAGAAACTCTCGGAATATATCGATGGTGAACTGGATCATGCGACCTGTGCGGAAATTGAAAAACACGCCAATAATTGCGTGGCCTGCTTTTCGTGCATGCAAACCCTGAAAAGGACAGTGGCCATCTGCAAAAACGTAAAGGACAAACCAATCCCGCAAGAATTCTCTAAAAAATTGCAGGAAATTATAAAAAACATTCCAAAAACAACCGCACCCTAGCGTGATGTCCTGTATGTAATTTACAAAATTCGGACTTTGCGATTTCCATGACCGGCGGCGTTACCCGGGTGGCCGAAGGAACCATTGATTGGGAGATGCTGACGTGGAAAACGGTGGCCCGTTTGCCGGTTGAATCGGTGTTGTGGTGGGCCCATACCCGGAATGTCCGTTTTTAACGGGCTAACCGGCAACGGGCAAACCGGCTAAACCTAACCTGGTGTCAGGCCTTAGAACGGAATCCACTAATTTTCAGGCGGGATGAATTAAAACAGTATAGCGCGATATTCTAAGTTATTCATAAAGTTGTACCGATATCTTAGCGGCTTCGTTTTTCCTGAGAGAAAGATGATAGCCCCTGACTTTGACTGCGATGTGATCATCCTGTGGTTTTTGACCTTCGACTTCGATGATACTTCCCGAAGAAATTCCCAAACCGGATAATCGGCTGTCTATTTCACTGTGTTCCTGGATCTCGAGAATTTTACCTCTTTGTCCGGGACCCATTTCTTTTAGCAGCACCGTCTCGTTTCGTGAATTGCGAATGAGCGCTTCTCTTTTCTTTAGATCCTCGAGACACAAAGAGATAGAGTTGGCACACCGGACAGACGTATCGCCGTGCTCACAATGCCGCCGAAATCCACTGATCCATTCTCTACCGCCCCGCGGACATATTTCTACAAATTCCACAAAATTGATAATCCGGTCTAATATTTCATTTGAGATGGCATGTTCGATTTTGCAAGAGGCTTCTTCGGCTTCAGTTTCATCCACTAAAAGGATTTTTACAAAAAAATCTTTCAGTGTTTCATGCCTTCGAACAACATCTTTGGCTAAAACTTTACCTTTGTCAGTCAGGGTAATAATGTCGTAGGGCGCATAATTCACATATCCCTTTTCCGAGAGTGACCGCAGTGCGCCCGTTACCGAGGATTTGTTGACCTTCAGCCGATCGGCAATGTCCTTGGCTCTGGCGGCCTGCTTCTCAGATGAAATGTGAAATATGGCCTCCAGATAATCTTCCATATTCGAACTGAGCGCGGCTCTATGTGCCATTGTTACCTTCCATAGATTCGTTTATTTTTTTAGCTTGTGGCAAATCACAGGAGGATGCATCCGTTGGGCAAGAAGTGCATCCACAGCTGCATTTGTCCTTTTTTCTATATTTTTTATAGTAGCTGCGACCGAGGTAAAAAGCCGCCAGCCCGACAATTATTATAACAATGATGTTTTCCATTTTACTTCACCATTAGTCCCTTAGCTCCTATTATTTGCTTATCGGCACATTCGCTGCGCCAACCGGCGCCGATTCTTAAAAGCACGGTCTTTGAAATTGTTTGTGTCTTGGTGCCTTTGTGGCTATTACTTCCAGTTTATCAGGGTTGGGATTGAGCTATGACTTCAATTCACCAGCAGGCCCAGTGCCGATCCCGTTTGGAAAATGAGAACGGCTAAACCAAAAGCAAACAGGGTATTAAAAATAATTGCAAAAGCGCCCCATTTCCAGGTGCCGGATTCTCTGGCAATACAGACGACCGTCACAAAGCAGGGGGCGTAAAACATGCTGAAAACAATCAGGCCCAAAGCCATCAAGGGGGACCAGTTGGGATCTTTGGCCAGGGTTTCGGAAAGAGAACCGCTTTTTTCCGGATCAATTTCTCCTAACGAATAGGCCGTGCCAAGGGTGGACACCATAACCTCTTTGGCAGCAAATCCCCCGATCAGGGCGATATTGGTGCGCCAATCAAATCCGGCCCACTTTGATACTGATTCAAGGGCCGTCCCGATGCGACCGGCAATCGAATATCTCAACCTCGTTTCGGCTTCTCTATGATTTATGCTCTGTAACTGTTTTTTTAGATTGAGCGTTTCCCGGGAAAGGCCGGCTGTTTCAGGGGCGTTTTCCAGTTCGCGGTTTACCGGAGCTGGTACTGAACCCAGCATTGACTGACGCTGGGTTTCAAATTCTTCTACCTTTGATTCCGGAAGCATGGGAAAAGTCATCATGGCCCATAAAATGATCGAAAACCCCAGGATGACCGTTCCGGCCTTTTTAATATATTGCCAGGTTCTCTCCCAGGTATGGATCGCCAATCCTTTAAAGGTCGGCATCCGATAGGGGGGCAGCTCCATTATAAAGGGCGTGGAAGCCCCTTTAATGAGGGTAACCCGCAGCAGCTTGGCAACCAGCAAAGCGCCGGCCCAGGCCCCCAGCGTAATGCCAAACATGATCGCGGCCTCATATTTGGCAAAAAAAGCAGCTATCAGAAGCGCAAATAACGGCAGTTTGGCCCCGCAATTCATAAACGGCACGGTTAACAAGGTCGCCAGACGTTCGCGCGGGGATTTCAAGGTCCGGGTGGCCATCACACCCGGGACCGCACATCCCCCGGCAATGCCGCCGGAGACAATAAACGCCATGACCGAGCTGCCGTGCAGACCGAAAATTCGAAATACTCTGTCCAGCATAAAGGCCACCCGGGCCAGATATCCGGAATCCTCGAGAAACGCAATTCCAAAAAACATGAACATAATCAGGGGCACGAAGCCCAGCACCCCGCCGACGCCGCCAATAATTCCGGATACGACCAGGGATCGGAGCAGGCCATCGGGCAGAATGGTGTACAAACCATGACCGAGCCATCCGAAAAAGCTTTCCAGCCAGGCCACCGGCATTGCGCTGTATGTAAAAACCAGATGAAACAAACCCGCAATGACGACCAGCATGATGATGGGTCCCAGAAAGCGGTTGGTTACAACTTTGTCAATTTTGTCGGAACTGTAAAGGCGGTTTTGATCATATTTTTGAAAGATTACCCCCTGTTTAAGGATGGACTTGATATAACCATAGCGCTGGTCGGCAATCATGGCCTCAGGGTAGGTGTCCAGAGTATTCAGCAGGTGATTCGATACTTTTTTGACCATTTCCTCAAGTCCGGCCGCCAGATCGGGATTTAATTTTTTCCCCTGGCTCAGAATCTGTTCATCCTTTTCCATGTACTTTAAAGCGATCCAGCGCACCGGATAGGTGTCGGTCAGAAAGCTGTTGGCCTCGATCTCTTTTTGCATATCGAGCATGGCGCGATCAACATCATCGCCATAGGATATTTTAAGCGCATCGAATTGCTTTTTTTCCTGCACAATGTGGGCCGCGCTTTCCATCAGCTCTTTCTTGCCCTGGCCGGTCCGGGCAATGGTGGGCACAACCGGCACGCCTAAAAGAGTGGACAGTTTCTCGGCATTTATCTTGATTCCCCTTTTTTTAGCGACATCTATCATGTTCAGGGCGATGCATACCGGAATGCCCATCTCGAGAAACTGGACAGCGAGATACAGATTTCGCTCCAGGTTGGATGAATCCACAATGTTGATTACCACTTCCGGTTTTTGGTCGATCAAATAATCTCTGGCAACCACTTCCTCCAGCGAGTAGGCCGTGAGCGAATAGGTTCCGGGCAAATCAACAATGTGTAATTTAAAATCTTTGTGGGTATAAGTGCCTTCTTTTTTCTCGACCGTCACACCCGGATAGTTTCCGACATGCTGCCGCGCACCGGTTAGTTCATTGAACAGGGTCGTTTTCCCGGAGTTCGGATTGCCGGCCAGCGCAACCGTTGCCTGCATTATTCTTCAACCTCCACTTCAATATAATCGGCTTCACTATTTCTCAAGGTGAGGGTGGCTCCTCCAACTCTCAAGGCCACCGGATCGTAAAGCGGCGCCCGGCCCTGAATTCTGATTTCAGCTCCCGGGACCAGACCCATGTCCCGGATGCGCCTGCCAAGATCGCCGGCCACTTTAATCGAAGCGATCGTTCCCTCTTGATTATCGTTCATTTGGCGTATGCTTATCCGCATTTCGAATAAAACCTCCTGGTGATATATAAAATTTTATAAAACCGAATAATGTTAGTTATACCAAACTTTATACGTTGTCAATAAAAAAATTTGATACACTTAACTTTATTGTAGCGTAGTGTAGAATAACCAGAGAATCTAGAATTTCAAGTGGGTTAAGCCCAATATACCTTATTAACCTAGCAATTAAATAGATCAATTGATATCCACCATCCCGTCATTGCCGCGAATCAGACTGTGTCATAAGTCAAAAAGGCGCTTAAATTCTGTCCGTCATGCCGGACCCCCAATCGAGTTGAGGGCAGGCCCGATCCGGCATCCAGAAACGTAAGGCCTTGAAACAGCATTGGATTCCCCTTCGACTTTGCTCAGGGTGGTGAGCCTGTCGAACCACGGCTCTCCGCTCCGCTACGGCCGGAATGACGAGTTTAGTTGCCGGGTTAATAGTACTAAGGCACGTTTCGGATTAACACCTGAATCTTGCATGAAAATTAATGAAAAGTTGAAATTCAGGTAATACATTTACACTTCCAGATATTTTTCAATTATCTGAGGGCTGTTATCCAGCTC
>JAIVWA010000012.1:0-14532 GCA_049190255.1 Gammaproteobacteria bacterium
GATCAGTATCGGTTTTTTGAAGTAAATGGCCTCCAAAAACGCATTGCCGAATCCCTCATATAGGCTGGGATAGGTGATGAAATCAGCATATGGATACACATCCCAAAGCGAGTATTTGCCTCTGCCGTTGCCGTTTTTGCTCAACGGATCGGCAATTTTAATTGAAACCAGCCGCAGATCAACTCCGAAATCGCAGGCATACTCTTTCAGCCATTCAGCGTATTCCAGTCCTTCATCCCCGGCTTCATGGGAGATAACCAATTTATTGTGATCATCTTTAAGGCTCTTTACCAGATCGATGGCCCACTCGATTCCTTTGCGCTGAACGATCCGGGTGGGTTGCAAAATCATTCGATCATCAGAGGCTAATCCCATGGATTCACGAAAGATTTTCATTCGCCGCCGGCTCAGTTTAGGCGGGTTTTCAAAATCCAGCACATTGGGAATTATGGTCGAGGAAATTCCGGTTCGCAGGGCCAACTGTTCCTGAGCATCTGAATTAATCACCACGTGCCTGATATTGGACAAATTCGGTGGAAACGACATCCGAATGTAATCACTGACGGCATTGACCGAAAAACGCACCCGTTCCCAATAAAAATCATGATGGTGGGCGATGGTGGGTAGCTGGGTTTCGGCGATGGTTTCCGTCAACGCCAATCCGAGGGGCACATGCATGGGAATGGTCAGTACGTTTTCGGCAATCAGCAGATCGATATTGAATTCGTTAATGAATTCATGGAGCTTATGCTTTAGCGCGGTTCGTATATCATGCATGGTTTGCGTAACCGTCTGGGCACGGCCCTTTTTACCGAAAACATGCTGATTAATCCACAGATTGCGTTCGTGCTGAAAATGGGCCTCCGGCACCAGAAAGGTTTTATCAGGCTCTCGATCCACTTCTCCTGCCAACCAGAAACAGCGGTATCCGTTATCTTCAAAGACATCCGCCCATTTGCTGGATTCTAACGACACCCCGTCTGTTCCGGCAAAGCGTGTTGAAACAAAACCGATATTTTTAATCATGTTGCTAAAGCCTGATAAGTTCCCGTTTTGGAATACAAATTTTCCGTTGATAAACCGGGTCCGTTCATATTTGACAATCCAGTAAGGATTATATGCCGGATAATAATTTAAGTATTCTTTTGAACCGATACAACCCCTGCCGTTGATATAATTCCGCCAATATCACCTTTGATGGCGATGATTTTATGATACCACAATGTCATAATAGGTTCATTTGCATTTATTTAAATTAGCTATTGCTGTCAAGGAAAATGAAGAAGATTTGGGATATGGGATTGGGGATTGCGGATTTATAAAAGCGGAATGAATTCGATTTTAAAATAGGGACTTCGTCCCAATTGGGATATTGAAATAATAGAAAAGAGGAATAACAACGCATGTATTGGCACTGATTCTAATTTCATTAGGGAGTATTTTTTGGGCTGGAGGTATGGAGAAGTTGTCTGAGTAGACCGCCGATCACCGCGCATTCCAGCCCGAAGGGAAGATACCCGGCATAGCCCAGCAGCGGCATTTCAAAAATTTGGAATCGATGAACCAGGGGGATAGCGTATTCCCATTTTGCCAGGCTGAAATAGTTCCACATTTCCCAGAATCCGCCGCAGACCGTGGCGGCCAATGCTGCAGCAACGGCACCGCTCCAATCACCTTCAGCTATCGGTGTGAGAATCTGCGGTTCCTTCATCAATGCCTGCAGCCCAGTGATGACCAGAAGGGGGGAGATCCATAGAAGGGGGAAGAAATAATTGGGCCAGACACCGATACCGGCAAGCCCTGCGGCAGACATGGCCAAGACAAATACGGCTGCTTGATTGGGGCATGAGATTTTTATTGGCTTGAAGCTTCCATAAGCCTGCCGGATCCAGTTATGTGAAAGAAACCACTGGCGGGTGCTTAAAACCGCCGGCAGCACTGTGGAAAAGGGCAGGGTTGCGTACCAGAAATAGGCCCAGGGACTGAATTCGACACCGACATAATACCAGTTTTGAGCAAAGCGGTTCAGATATTCAAAAAACCACCAGAACACGGCACTGACCGGAAAAAGCAACAGAAAAAAACCGGACCGATCCGTCATCAAGCAATGTCCGGTCCGACGGCAGCTTAGGGCGTTGATCACAACGATATAAGAAAACCACAACAGGCTGAAGGTATGCGGCTGATAGGCGCTGAACCAGGCAAATCGTGTCCAGGCCAATATCCAGGAAACAAGTCCGGTGATGACCCCGATCCAGCCCCACCATGGAAATGGGTGTGATGCTGAGCGGGGGTTGGGGGCGGATGCTTTTTTGTATGATTGGGACCCTTTGACAATCAGGGGAAGCACGACCGCCAGGATACTGAAGGCAATAGCGGTAAAGGCAAGCCATGAAAACGGGGCATGGATGACATAGCGGGTTTGGGGAGGAAATTCCAGATATCTGGCGACCGGATAGCCGGCAACCCACCCACCGAGCATCGGCAGACCCAGCAGCATGGCTGCCAGAATCAGGAATTTTAGTAAAAAGCGGTTGATATCGGACATATTGGAATGACGAATGTCGAATGTCAAATGACGAATTAAGGAATCCTATCGATTTTAAAATTTTTCCATATTATCGAGCACCCAGCGTCCTTGTCCTGACGATTAACTAATGACAAATTAAAGACTAATTTTATATTCAAGAATAAAAATAGACAGAATACCTTAATTCGTCATTCGTCATTCGTCGTTCTCACGATAGCAGATCCGCAGGTAACTCACAGGCTTCAGAGGCTTTGCGGGTCTCGACGTAATGGGCGGCTGCCAGTGCGGCCGTACAGCCGTCGGCAGCGGACAATACGATTTGTCTGGCATATTTTTCCCGCAGATCACCAATGATGAAAATGCCGGGGCTATTGGTTTCGCATTTTTCGTCGGTAACCACATTTCCGTCGGCATTCATTTTGGTACCGGCCGGAACGAGCTGATTGTTCGGATTAAATCCGATAAAGATGAAAACTCCGTCGGTGGCCAGATCGCGCTGCTCACCGGTCTGGGTATCTTTTAGACTGACCGCCGTGACACCTTCATCATCCGACTTGATAGCGGTGACCACGGAATTCCAGAGAACCTCGATTTTACACTCGGCTTCAACTCGTTGCCCCAACAGGGCACCCGCTCTCAGGGCGTCCCGCCGGTGGACGATATACACTTGCTTGGCCAGTTTTGCCAGATAAAGGGATTCCTCAGCAGCCGTGTCGCCGCCGCCGATGGCCACTACGATTTTATCGCGGAAGAAAAACCCGTCGCATACCGCACAGTAAGAAACCCCCTTGCCGTACAGCTCGTCTTCTCCCGGAATTTCAAGTTTACGGGGGTTTCCGCCGGTTGCCAGAATGACCGCATGGGATCGTAACGTACTGCCACTGGCTAACTTGACCGTATGATAGTCCAACCCCGGCTCCAGTTCCACTACCTCATCCGAGCGTATTTCCAGGCCGTAAGACTGGGCATGCAACGAAAATTTCATGGCCAGCTCAGCACCGCCGATGTGCTCGTCGCCGGGCCAGTTTTCCACTGAATCGGAGTTGTTTACCTGGCCTCCGGGTGCGCCCATTTCAACCAGAACCGTTTTTAATGCCGCCCGCATCGCATAAATCCCTGCGGACAACCCTCCGGGACCTCCCCCGATAATGATTAAATCGTAAAATTCGGAATCCGACATGCTTCGCCTCCTGCCCTAATTGAGCGCAAACCGCTCAATTAGCAGTTAATCGTTATATGTTATTCGTTAAATGAGGTTACCTCAGTTAGGGACCCATATGTCAGTGAATGTCTATTAAATGAGTTAATATAACGACCGAATTTAGTAGAGACAAGTCTTTATTGAAAATAAATATTTTCCTTTTCCGAATGACGTTGAAAAGTTAACGAGGATTGGCGAAGACAAAATAGATTCCTAACCTTATCGTTTTCGTCGTCGTACTCGTAATCGAAACAAAAACAAATACGATATCTGTATTTTCAACCCGGAACGTTGAACCCTGAACCTCTCAACCTAGGTAAGATCTAAAGTTTTTATCTAAATGGTCGATATCATTCCTATCGATGACAATTGGCAATACCGGAGATTAATCTTAAAAAGATAAGGTTATAAAACGAATGCAACCCATCAATCCGTCCCCCGGTGAAGGTCCGGTGTCAGGTAATGAATGCGGCCTGAATCCAATCGTGGACTTTCTCCTGCAGGAGAAACTACTGGCCCCCAAACAGGTCGAATATGCCACCCGGGTTCGCACCAAACTTGAAACGCCGCGACCTTTGCTGGCAGTGTTAAAAGAACTCAAACTAATCGCCGATGATCAAATTAAAAAGGCCGTTAAAGACAGCCGTATATCTATGTGCATCGGCAACATCCTGGTGGAACTGGGCTACATCAAGCCGGATGATCTCCAGCGTGCCCTGGACATTCAGGCCGCCGACAATAACAGCCGCAAGATTGGAGAAATCCTTCTGGAGCACGGCCTCATCGATGAGCAGGTGTTGATTGAAGTGTTGTCTTTACAGATGGGATTTCCAGAGGTCGAGCCCGAGTTCACCGAGATCGATCAAGCGCTTTTCTCCAAGGCGCCGGCCAAGTGGTATGAGTCCCATGATGTCATCCCGATTCAAAAACAAGCCGATGGTGTGCTCATTGCTTTTGCGGATCCACTGGATGGGAAGGATCTCGAAGCCGTCAAACAAATTTTCGGAGATAAATTTGTTCCGGCCATTGCACGCCGAAATGCCATCAAAAGGGCTGTCGGCATGTGTCAAAGCGGGAATCTAAAAAAAGATCTGGCGGCCTCGGACGAAAATTCCATCATACGGCTGGCCGATGAAATTCTTCGTGCGGCGGTTGAAAGAGATGCCAGCGACATCCACCTAGAACCTCTAAAAAACAATATGCGCGTGCGTTTTCGCCAGGACGGTGTCTTAATTCATTTCCAGGATTTTCCGGCGGAAATCATGCCGGCCCTCACCAACCGGATCAAAGTGATGTGCGAAGTCGATATCACCGAGAAACGCAGGCATCAGGGGGGCCGTTTCTATTTTGATTGTCCCGGCGGCCAGATTGATTTGCGTGTTTCGTTTTATGTCACCGTACATGGTGAAAAGATTGTCATGAGACTTCTAAATCGTAAGGGGGTACTGCTCGACATCGAAGATATCGGTCTGTCCCGGAGGATTCGGGAGCGATTCAAGGAAGACGCACTCTATGTGCCAAGTGGGGTCATCATTATTACCGGCCCCACCGGATCGGGAAAAACCACAACGGTTTACGGCTGCATCAATCATATCAACAATCCTCAAACCAGCATTATCACGGCCGAGGAGCCGGTCGAATATGTTATTGACGGGATTGCACAGTGCTCCATCAATCCCAAAATCAACCTGACATTTGAAGAGACGCTCAGACACATTGTACGCCAGGACCCGGATGTAATTGTAATCGGAGAAATCCGGGACAAATTTTCAGCCGATGTCGCCGTCCAGGCGGCCCTGACGGGGCATAAGGTGCTGACCACATTTCACACCGAGGATTGTATTGGCGGGATTGTTCGACTTTTAAATATGAACATCGAGGCCTTTCTGATCTCCTCTACGGTGGTGAGTATTATGGCTCAACGGCTATTAAGGAAAATATGTCCCCATTGCGCCAAGGACTACAAGCCTACTCCGGCCGATCTTCAACGCATCGGATTTTCGCCAAACGATATTTCCGGAGCCCAATTCCGCAAAGGACAAGGATGCGCCCGGTGCCAGTACACGGGCTATCGCGGGCGGGTCGGTGTTTTTGAATTGCTGGTACTCGACGAACAGGTCCGAGATGCCATTAGAGAGCAGAAAACCAGTCAGGATATCCGCAGAATCAGTATCGAGTCCACCGGCCTTGTCACCCTGCTGGAAGATGGTCTGGTTAAAGCAGCGGCAGGGCGGACCACCATTGATGAAGTGCTTCGCAGCCTTCCCCGACTCCAAAAACCAAGACCGCTGCCTGAATTGCAGCGTCTTTTGGAAGGGTAAATATGAACCAGGATAAGTCATTTATAGAGATTGTCGACACACATCTGGCCTCCAGCAATGCACGGCTTCCCGTGTTTAATGCGACGGCTTTGCGAATCCAACAGGAAATTGCCAAAGATGAATCGGATTTGCAGTTGATTGAAAAACTGATTGTCAGTGATCAGGCTCTGACCGCCAAAGTATTGAGCGTCTCCAATTCTTCTTTTTACAAGGGACTTCAGCAAGTGTCTACGGTACGCAATGCCATTGTTCGACTGGGTATTAATGAAGTTTCAAACATCGTTATGCTGATTACCCATGAAAGCAATTTTTGTTCTAAAGATCCTTTTGTGCAAGGCATGATGCGAAAACTGTGGCGGCATTCGGTTGCCTGTGCCATGGGCTCAAATTGGCTTGCCAAACAATGCGGTTTGCATTCCCTGGCGCATGAAGCTTTTTTTGCAGGATTACTTCATGATGTGGGGATGCTGTTCATTTTAACCGTCATTGACGATCTTAAACACTCGAATGAAATAGAGACCCAGCCATCAGACGCCTTGCTGGTCGAAGCCATGAACACGCTGCACACCCATCATGGTCATTCATTGATGTCGCACTGGAATCTGCCCGAGAAATACAGCCAGATTGCCCGCGACCATCACCAGGAGGAGTTCGACGGAAATAATTTGCTGCTTGCGTTGGTGCGGCTGGCGGACATGGCGTGCTGCAAATTAGGTATCGGCCTGGACAAGGATCCTTCATTGGTACTGATCGCTTCACCCGAAGCCGAAACGCTTCACATATCTGAAGTGGATCTTGCAAGAATGGAGATTACGCTGGAAGATTCCCAGGTATTCGAAGGCGGAGGGTAGCAATACTTTGTGATTGGAAATCTATTTTTTTTACCCCTCAGTTCCTGCTTCTATAAAAAGACCCTATGGAAAAAGAAAAAATAGGATATAGGATATTTTTATTTGGGGAGTCGATCCAAATCATCGAACTCGTGCTTGATCCCGGCCAAAAGATTTCTGGCAGGGCCATTTTTAACAATTGGATTGATCAAGGTATCACTCATGAAAAGCAGGCTCTCAATAATTGGATGCCGACAAGAGGCATTGTCGGAAAGCTTGTGAGTTCCGGGAAAAATAAGCTTCGTGATCAATACCCCGTGACATGCTTCGCCAATTCTAGCAAAATCAGGAAACGCATCGTGTTGGCAGCTCCACAAGAGCGCCAGATCCTACCCATACCCTTATCCTCAAAGGATGGAAGTTTTCTCTGCCATAAAGACGCTTTTGTCTGCACCGACTCAGGGATTGAATTAGCTTCTATGTCGGGCAACCGGCTGATTTCCATCTTTGTGGGATCGGAGAAATTCAATTGGCTGGAATTTCGGGGTGATGGATTCATTTTCGTGCATGTCGGAGGGAGGTTCCAAAATGAAAAATTAAACAACCAATCTCTAAAGCTTGATCGACGATCCATTATAGGATTTACCAGTGGCATCACTTACGATCGAGGGACTGTCGGCGTGCCCAGGGTAAAGCAATCCGATACCAAAGCATATTTTCGAGGAAAATTATCCGGCAACGGCACAGTATATTTACAAAGCAAACCCTATAATATGCCAAGGCACACCCACAGTTTGTCGCGAGATATCCGCGAGCTTGCAAATATCAACGCTTTACAGCTATATAAAGGCAATCTGAAAAAAATAAAAAGATTTCAGTGGTCGAAGCTGCAGGATCTGATAAAAACAGATCGTTTGAAAAATAGTCTCAAAAACAAATTTTTCCCTTCCGGCAGAATATAAAATAGGATCAAACCGGAAACAGATGGATAGGCGGATTACTCCTGGCAAAGCATTATTCTTTGGCGCCGGATTCCATCAGGATCTTAAAGAGCAGAATATCGCGCTTCTTTAAGGCATAGGCCAAAGCAGTCATCCCCGTGTTATCTTCAGCATTCACATCGGCACCGTTTTCGATTAATAATTTGACAACTTCACTGCGATCATCGGGAGCTCTGGCCGCATAAATTAGTGCCGTCTGTCCATCTTTAGTTTTAGTGTTGACTTTGGCGCCTTTGGCAATCAGCACGGCGGCGATATCAGTTTTACCTTTCATGGCGGCTACGATCAAAGGCGTTTCACCCGTTGAAAAACCGCTCAAATCCCTGGCGTTTACATCGGCTCCCCGTGAGATTAAAAGCTGGATGATGGAATCCTGCCCTTCGATGATCGCTTCTACCAGGGGGGTATGTCCGGCATTGTTGATCAGCTTTAGATCCGCGCCCGCGGTTAGCAGAATTTGAGCCACATCGTAATGGCCGTTCATAGAGGCTTCGTGCAGGGCGGTTGATTGCCACTGGGAGGCGAGGTTGACATCGGCCCCCCGGGTCAGCAGCAGTTTGACAATCACCGTATGACCATTTTGAGCGGCATTCATCAGAGCCGTGCGTTTGGCAAGGTCCGGGGCGTTGACATTGGCGTTGCCGGCCAGCAGCAGCCTGATCATTTCAAGATGACCCTGTTCGGAAGCAAGCATCAATCCTGTTTCCCCGAATTCGTTGGCAGTATCAACATCCATGCCGATGGTCAAAAACCAGCCAACCACTTCCGTGTTTCCTTTTTCGATATGACTGACCAAGGCTTCCGCCGTATAGGGGATGTTTTCCTGCGCCAGTTCAGTGCGGGCGGCCTCCGGCGTGATGGCCAATGCCGGGTGACCAATCAAACTTAAAATTATTGCCGCCAACCAGATACCATATCTCATTATAAAACCTCACAAGTTAGAGGCTTCGCCCCAAATAGATAATTGTCGGATCCGATACCATGGATCAGCTTCTCTATAGAAAGTATAGAAAACAGATACTTATATGTCAAAAGAAAAAGCAGGATTTCCTGAATAATGAAATAATGCATGACGGTAAGATCCAGGGCTTTAATATCACATTTTGAGCCTGATTATCAATTTGAAATTGCAGCCAAGGTTTCCCCCACCAAAAATCGCTCAACTTAGTTTAAAAATTACCGATATAGTATCCTAGAAAATATAGTTGTTAATTTTTTGGCATATAGATTTTAATGCATTAATTAAGCTGTTCAAAGAAATGCCTAAAATGCCTAAAGCCGTTCGGCCAAGAGGCTCTCGACAGGTTGAGGTATTCTGCCCGTCGAGAGCCTCTGGGTCGAACGATCGATTTTATTAAAGGATATTCGATATTATCAACCAGCGGTAAAAGCAATATGTCTATTAATAACAATAAGATATGGATTATTTCCGAGGGGCGGGTTTCAGATATTGACCTGCATCGGATTGCCGAGGGCCATGTTACCGGACCCTGCAAAGAATATAATATATCAGACATGGGTCGCTATCTGCTGAATCCGAACCCGATTGAGATCAAAAAAAAGCTGATCGGTGGTGAAATCCATTACAAGCAGGGGGTCTTGAAAAAAATTCGGAAAGCGTTTCACAAAATCCTGCCAGGTTCTTCAAAGCAACGGGAACAAAACCCGATGGGATCGCCGGATGTGATCGTATCCCGCTATAAATTGCAGATCCCCCCCATGAAAGATACGCATCTTGAGTCGCATTTAAATCAAATTTATGACCAGTTGAGGCCCTATGATTCGGTTGCCAAAAAATTAACCCAATTGGATCCGCACCAGATATCTCAAATCGTTGGAATCTGCGAAGATGTCGGCGGCAATTACTCCTATTTAAAGTTGCAAGGCAGCATCGAGGAAAAAATTAAATACCTGGGTAACTTCATTTCGAAAAAAGTCGGCGTTATTCTCAATAAAGCCTACATTGCCGATGGCTTATTTGAGCTGAGGGGGTATGATTTTTTATCCTATGACCCTGCTAAAACATTCAAGCTTATCACTTACAACTCTGAGGGAGATCCAAAGGCATGTGTCCTGACCGACCAGAATAGGATCGATTTTTATCTCGAGGATATTCATCTCCTCAAACACATGCACCTGCTTGAGCAATCGCTGAAATCAAATCCCAGTTTAAGCAAGGCTTATATCCTGTGTATTGAAGGACGGGCAACACCGATCAAGCTATTTTTTAATAGAAAACTTGAAATTGACTATTCCAAGGCAGCGCTTCCAGAAATTTATCAGGACGTCTTTAAGGCACTGAATCTTGAGTTGAATCAAAAAAACTTGATCAAACCGATATTAAACTACCTGCAGATCGGCATCTCTCTGAGTTATATTCTTCTGTCTGATCGCCAGGAGGATAGGATGTTTACAGACATTTCTGTTCTGCATGATTTAAGAGCTTTAGAACCGCTGCGCAAAAATCTGCCGCATGTGTATTCCGCGGTGGTAAAACGGGCCATGATTTCAGAGGCCGGAAGGTTTTATCTGTTGGATTCCATCAACGGTTATAGCAATGCCTGATGATTACAAAGAAAATGATTATCTGTGGATAAAAGAACTGCTGGATTATCCTGTTAATCTGGAAAAACGTCTTGGCAGATTTGATGATACCTCTCAAATCAAGCTTCCGGATGATCCTATTGATTGCGTTATTTTCCAGGACCGCGCCAAAAGGGCCATCAGAAAAATTGCGCAGAACAAAGGCCACATTCTCATGGTGGGCCGTCCGGGTACCGGAAAATCCATGCTGGCCAACATGTTTAAAGCGGTTCTGGAAAAGTCCATGGGAGATTATCTAAGGCCCAAGGAAACCATTGTGGCCTATCCGGGCAAGGACCGCAACCACATCCGTTTTGCCTATGAACACCCTGCCAAGATCGAAAAAATCATATCGGATTTAAATACGGCAATTGAAACCGCTCAACACAGTCTGGACGAATTCAATCTTTCCGATCAGATTCAATCGACCCGAAAAGTAAAACTTGCCCTGATATTTGCCACCTGCCTGGGGGTGGCCGGCGGTTTCTATTTCCCGCCCGCTTTTATTGCGGCCGGAATCACAGGCATAGGCTCCATTTTTATGTTTATGCAGGAAAATAATCACCGGGCCCAGGAAAAAATTCAACGCGAAAACAACGGCGGCACAAAAAACGACGTCAAACATTTACAGGATATGGTTCCGGAAGTTCTCTATGATCCGCGCAATGACAAGGATTTGATGGCCAGGATTTCCGAACCCAGCGCCCGGAATATGAAGGGCGGATTCCGGCATGACCCCTACCAATCGGGAAATCTTCAGACACCCTGCCACATGAGGGCCTATTTAGGCGCTCACGCCAAATCTCCGATCATCTATATTGATGAGTTGAAAACTCTGGTCAAGGTCGGCTACATGGCAGATTTGCTGGAGATCATGCAAAATAAAGAGTACCTTCTCGAAGGTGGCCGGAGCACGGGAAGCGGGGCCGCAGATCGATCGGAGAATTATTTAAGGGCGGATAATATCATTGTGGCGTGCTGCAACCATGATACCCTGATCTACCTGCAGGAAGAAGGGGACGGCGCATTTCTCAGCAGAATAGAAGACAAAGGGGAAATCATCCAGATGGAAAGCGCTGTGCCGGAGAGCGATGAAAACGTCAAACAGATTGTCCAGTATGTCAAACAGGAAGTCATAAATCTGGCCCAAGAATTCCAAGAGACCTGGGGTGAGGTCATTGAAAAAGAAGGATACGAAAGCGTTAGGAAGAGAAGCGAACACATTTACGGCCGAAGTCTTCCGGATGATTTTAAACCCACGGTCCGGGAATTTACCAAATGCGCCGTGTTGGAGATCGCCAGAGAACTGCGCTGCCGGTCTTCGGACGGCAAATTAAGCAGCATATTGCGACCGATTAACGGAATTATAAAGGCGGCAGAATTTGAAGCTATTTTGGAAGGCTCAGCGCTGGTGGAACCACGCCATATCCGCCAGGCCCTGCAGGAACACCTAAGCCTGGAAGGCGGATTTTCAAAAGAAATTGGTGAACACAAAAATAACCTAAAAAAATATATTGGCTCGATGACCGATTCCATCGGTTATGTGGTCGGTCTGGCGGTAATTGATTCAAAATCAAGCGGTCAGATGTACGGCCAGCCGCTGCCGATTCATTGCCAGATCAATGTCGGTACGGCCGACACCGTAGTGGCCCCCGGCAAGATCGGGGACATTGCCAAAGCGGCCGCCCAAAACGTCAGGGCTTCCATAAAAAAAGTGCTGAACAAAATCGGAGCACCTTACGTCGGACATGAAATGTATGTAGAATACATTCAGGCCCACGGCGGGGTGGAAGGCGACAGTGCTTCGGTGGCTATGGATATCGCCCTGGTATCGGATTACATCAAGCAGCCGGTGAATCAACGTTATGGAGTAACCGGTTCCTTGACCGGAGACATTATTCTGGCGGTGGGCGGGGTAACCGAGAAGATCAAATCGATCATGGATCCATCCCTCGGCATGGAAGGTGCCTGCATACCGTGGTTGAACAAATACGACGTTGAGCCGCTGCTGATCAATACGGATAGTGAGTATATTCAAAAAGATGAAATTCCCGGCATCCGGATTTTCCGCGGAAACGGCCAAAAGGATCCTTTTGATATTTATTTTTGCAAAACCAAATACAATGTTTACAAGATCTTGATGGGATTGGAAGCAGAAGAGGTCGAAACCCGCATGGTCGAGCGAAGCAAAAAGGATTTGGCCTTCATGCGAAATCTTAACGGGGATTAACAGGCTTCGACAGCTTTATTTCCAAGTGGAACTATAGGTTCATAATTTCAGAATGTTACGATTGTTGAAACATGAAGTGTCCAATTATTTTGCAAATATGGGATAAATCCGTATTTACAACCACTTAACCAATCAACTAATCAACCAATCAACTATATCTGTATTGGGGTAAAGGAGCCAATAAATGACAAAAAAACTTCTATACTTTACAATAGCTTTGCTATTTGCCGGCATGTCCCTGTGGGGGTGTTCCAGTGACACCGAGGGCGAATCAGAAAAAGGTGCCATTAAACAAATGACCGACCAAGTTGCCAAGGACCTGGTACACCAGATCCGTTCGCCCATCAACAAGGCACGTGCCGTCAAAGAGCGGGAGGAAGAGCGATTAAAAGATCAGGAGGACACTGCCGAAGAATTGTCGCGAATTGACTAATCTGCTCTTCGAGCGGGATATATACCATCTTTACTTTTTATTTTTTTTCAATTCATCCCAGGCCTGCACGGCTCGGCGCTGATGCGGGATTGTGATAGTTCCACCTATCATAAGCCCGATAAAAAGGGTTTCTTCCATTTCCTGGTCGCTGACGCCTTCTTCAAAACATCGGATGATGTGATACTTAATGCAGTCATCGCACCTTAATACAAAAGAGGCCACCAGGCCCAGCATTTCCTTGATCTTGGTCGGGAGTGCCCCTTCGCGGTAGGCCTGTGAGTCCAGGCTGTAAAACCGTTTGGTACCCTGACCGGCATATTCCATCACCAGTTGGTTCAGTTCTTCCCTCTGTGTTTGAAATTTATCAATGCTGTCATTAGGCATATTTTACTCCTGTGGCTTTGCGAAAATTGGCTCAGAGTGCAGGGTCGCCCCCAGCGCCGACCGGAAGTCAGCATATAACACCAATTAACTAATAACGATTAACAGGTAACTCCCAATTGGTATTTTACTCAATTGGGATCTTGCCGGCGCGGCGAATGGCTGCGCGGGCCAGAATCGTTAAAGCGTCGAAATACGGCACCGGCAGATGTTTGTGGCCAAGGGCCAGCGGAATCTCCGTGCAGCCGGCAATAATAGCACGGGCACCTTCCGGTTTTTTGTCGATCAGGCTCCGGGCGGCCTCGATCAGATCGGCCGTGATTTCAGATCTGGTACGTGGCGATCGGATATCTTTAATATCTTTGATGGCATCTATTATTTTTTCCTGGGCGGCACTGTCCGGCAGGAGGGTATTAATGCTTTCCTCGGCCAGCCGTTTTTGAAACAGCCCGTCCTTAATCGTTGCAATGGTTCCCATTAGGCCAATGGTTCGGGCTTCAGGAATTTCCCGGCAGACCGCTTCAGCCACCGCATCAATAATAGATAAGATCGGCAGTTGGGACTGGGCCTGGATTTCCGACAGGAAGACGTGCACGGTAACGCAGGGTATAATAATAAAATCAGCGCCGGCCTTTTCTAAAACCCGGCATCCGGCAATCAAGGCCGGAACCGGTGACTCACCGTCGCCGACAATGGCAGCGATTCGATCGGGAACTGCGGGGTTGGAATCAATAACGACGCGGAGGTGATCCTGATCCGTTTTGGCCGGGGTGTTTTTGATAATTTTGCCAAAGCAGTCCAGGGTTGCTTCCGGTCCCATGCCGCCCAGGATGCCGATGGTGTGTTGTTTCATAATAAACAGCTAAACTCTTATAACTCAATTTGGTTGTAAAAATTTCAGTAAACCTACCTACGGTGGAGTACTGGAGTACTGGAGTATTGGAATTGAACGACGGTAATTCTTTTCCTTCATTACTCCACCACTCCATTACCACATTACTCCACAGGAAAATACCGAAGGC
>JAIVWA010000012.1:14542-15675 GCA_049190255.1 Gammaproteobacteria bacterium
GAGGACGAGTACGAGGACGAGTACGAGAGCGAAAAGATATCAATCCAGTATGGCCTCCATATATACCTGCAGGGCCGGAGATCCACCGGTATGAATGAAGAGTATATTTTCTTGCTTGTCAAAATATCCCCGGCGCACAAGATCAATTAGACCGGCCATCGCTTTGCCGGTGTAAACCGGATCCATTAATATGCCTTCGAGCCGGGCCAGCATCCGAACCGCCTCGGCCATCTTGTCAGTGGGCCGGGAGTATCCCGGGCCTACGTAATCACCAAAACACAAAATTGCGTCCCTGGGAATCTCAGATGCAACTCCGACATGGGTTGCGGTTTGCCTTACGAGATCATAGACCAGTTCTTCCTGTTCCGCCTTCTGCCGGCTGACATTTATTCCGATGACGGGCAGGTTGCTGTTGGTGCCGTAAAAGCCGGTGACCAAACCGGCGTGGGTTCCGGTGCTGCCGCTGGCACACACGACCCGGTCGATGTTAAGGTTGTGGTCAAACAATTGCCCCAGAATTTCTTGCGCACAAGCGACATAACCGGTGGCGCCGATTGGATTTGACCCGCCACCGGGGATGATATACGCCTGGCGTCCCTCAGCAGCTACTTCGTCGCCTTCCTGCTGCATTGCCTTCACCATGTCCGAGCCGCCCGGGATCACTTTGACTTTTTCGACACCCAGTAAGCGAAATAAAAAATTATTGCCACCGGCTTCCGGGTTGTAGCTGCCGGGTACCCGTTCTTCCAGAACCAAGCGGCACTTCAAACCTTCCTTGACGGCAGCGGCCAGGGTCAGGCGACAATGATTGGACTGTACGGCACCGCAGGTGATCAGCGTATCGGCCCCTTGCGCTAGGGCATCGGCAACCAAAAATTCGAGTTTTCGAGTTTTGTTGCCGCCCCCGGCAAGACCCAGCAGATCGTCACGCTTCATGTAAATGGTCGGCCCGCCCAGGGTCTCCGACAGCCGGTCTAATTTTTCAATCGGTGTTTTTCCTGCGGTGTAGCGCCTGCGCGGAAATCTGGCTAGATTCATTTTTATACTCCTATGTGGGGGTTCAGGGTTCAGAGGTTCAGGGTTCAGCGCCGCCTCTGGCCGCGAGCGTCCAGTCAAATCGAAAAAGAAACTCC
>JAIVWA010000012.1:15684-17019 GCA_049190255.1 Gammaproteobacteria bacterium
TCTCGCGAAACCGCTACAAATTGAAAAATTAATAGAAATCCTGTATGAGGTGACAGGATAAACCCTAACCCGGACAAGCCGGGATTGAATATTGACGATTGAAGATTTGTGGTATCGCTTCGCTCCGTCATTATAAACCGGGTTTGGCACCCGGTTGCAAGTTCAGCTGTTTGGAAAGTTTCAAAAAAAAGATAGGCTGTCAATATTTTTTCCATAAAAAATTACGCGCAGTTGTCATATTTTAAATAAATTCAACTTGTTATACATTGCATTTTCGCCTGTTAGCAAATCTGGCAAACGGAATATAATTATGACAACCGCTATAACTTGACTCTGACAGCTCTGAATTGTATGGTCCCAGTTCGTCAATTCTTACCGTAACCACACCGGGCACCCATGAATATTCAAACCGTTAAATCCAATGCCCTGCTATTGATTACTGCCGCCATCTGGGGTTTTGCATTTGTGGCGCAGCGGGTGGGCATGGATTATTTGGGGCCCTTTACCTTTAATGCCGCACGCTTTACGTTGGGTTCATTATCCTTGCTGCCCCTATTATTCATCAGCAGGGGGGAACGCACGGCATCCGAAAATATTTTACCCCCTGCGGGTTTGAAATTGATTGTGTTCGGCGGATTTTCAGCCGGTTTCATGCTGTTTATGGGCATCTCCCTGCAGCAGATCGGACTGGTTTACACCACTGCCGGGAAAGCCGGATTTATCACCAGCCTGTATGTGGTGATTGTGCCGATTATGGCACTTTTCTGGAAGCAATCTACAAACCCGGGAACCTGGCTCGGTGCTGTATTAGCAACCATGGGGCTATATTTGTTGGGTGTCACGGGGAGATTTACGGTTGAATTCGGTGATCTGCTTGAATTTTTCTGTGCCTTTTTCTGGGCGGCCCAGGTTCTCATCATCGGGTGGTTATCACCCAAAATTCAATCGGTTAAACTGGCATTTACCCAGTTTGTGGTTTGTGCCGTTTTAAGCCTGATTGTGGCCGTCATCTTTGAAGACATATCATGGGATGCTCTGGTCCAGGCAAGCTGGGCGATTTTATACAGCGGTATTTTCTCGAGCGGCGTCGCTTTTACGTTTCAGGTCATGGCCCAACGCCACACCCACCCGGCCCATGCCTCCATTATCATGAGCCTGGAAGCGGTGTTTGCGGCTATCGGCGGCTGGCTGCTCTTAAATGAGATATTGAGTATGAGAGGGTTGATGGGCTGCGGGCTCATGCTTTGCGGGATGCTGCTTTCTCAGCTTTGGGGCCTCAAGAACAAGACTTCTGCGCCTTTTTCTGAGTAAATTTAATTCACCGCAGAGGCGCAG
>JAIVWA010000012.1:17029-19960 GCA_049190255.1 Gammaproteobacteria bacterium
CAGCTTTGGGGCAAGATAAAGTGATTTCGGATTTGGGATATTGGATTGCGGATTTTTAAAAGGATAGAATCGATTTTATCGCATGAATAAAAACATGACAGATAAAGACCGCGCTAATATTGATATCGTCGAGGTGGCCAAATTTGAGGCCATGGCTCCTATCTGGTGGGACAAAAACGGTGTCCAAAAGGCGCTGCACGATATCAATGTCCTGCGGGTTGATTATATCAATAAACATGCCCCTTTAGCCGGAAAAAGAATTATCGATGTGGGATGCGGCGGCGGGATTTTATCCGAAGCCATGGCTGCTCTAGGGGCTGATGTTATCGGCATCGATGCCGGCAAGGCCCCCCTGGCAGTGGCCAGGCTGCACCTGAAGGAATCCGGTTTGCGGATAGATTACCAGCAGGCGACGGCTGAAGAATTTGCCGCAGCCCCTGGGGATAGTTTTGACGTGGTTACCTGCCTCGAGTTGCTGGAGCATGTTCCGGATCCGTCATCGGTGGTCGAGGCCTGTAAAGATATGGTAAAACCCGGGGGTGATGTTTTTTTCGCGACCCTTAACCGCAATCCGAAATCCTTTTTATTTGCCATCATCGGTGCCGAATATATCCTGAAACTGGTTCGCCAAGGCACCCACACCTATCGCAAGTTTGTCAAACCGGCAGAACTTGAAGATTGGGGGCAAGCTTGCGGTCTGAGGTTTCGGGACCTGACCGGGCTGCATTATAATCCGTTTACCGGAAAATATTCCATGGGCGGCAATACCCATGTCAATTATATGATGCACTTTCGCAAGCCAATTTAAACCTCCAAGCCGCAATTGTTGATAACCAAGCGACCGTCCATAAACAGTGCCTCAACGCGTTTTCCGATGACGCCCAACTCTTCAAAGGGATCACCGTCAACAACGGCCAGGTCTGCTATTTTCCCGGTTTGGATAGAACCGAATTTATCGTCGATACCCATGGATTTGGCGCTGTTTATCGTTGCCGTCTGCACAGCTGTGACCTCGTTGAAGTGTTTCCCGGTGGCTTCATCATTCATGAAAAGATCGAAGATGGACAGCTCGTGCGCAACCATTGCGGGAGTGCAGGCCTGGATACCTCCGTCGTTTCCGCAGGCGATGGTAGCACCCTGCTCTACGAGCATCTTAGAGTTTTCGATTCCGTAGTGCGCCAGCCGGCAAAAGTGTTCCAGCAATTTCGACATATTTATCAAGCCGAGCATGTTATACTTGCCGAGTTTAGCCTTGTTAAAACCGGCGATGACGCAATCCTTGAGCTCAGGCACCCAGAATTCCGCAGCCAGATCTGAAAACGTATTATTTCTAAACTTGTACAGCTTTTCCATATTGGGATCGTTGAAAAACGGATTCCCTTCCAGTTTCCAGCTCATATCATAGCCTACCGACAAGGTCGGTTCGATGATACACTCCGAATCCAGACACGCATCAACATCTTTTTGGGTCAGTTCACCGTCACGGGCCATGTGAGCCAGGGATGAAAAACCGGCTTTCACCGCCCTTCGAAACGTATCGACGGAGACGGAATGGATCGTACTCTGCACGCCTCGTCGCCTTGCTTGATCGGTAATGGTTTGCAATTGTTTCATGGTCATGGTGTTTGGATTCGAATTGAGCAGGCTTTCTTCCAGGGATTCACCTACCTTGATAAGGTCGGCTCCGCGTTCATCAAGGGCCCTATCCACCGCGTCTCGAACCTGTTGCTCGTTCGCGTCGACAGGAAATGCGATCACTCCTGAGTTTTCGTCTTCATAATCAATTGTACCCAGCCCCATGAATCCCAGCAGAATTTTCTTAATTCCGCGAAACTCCGGCGTTAGGTAACCATTACGAGCGCCGACTACGACAGCCTGTAAGATACGCGGACCGGGTAATTCCCCGTTCAGGATTCGATCCTTCAATTGCCTGTTTGGTCTTAAATCATCTGTGAAGGCGTCTCTGATGTTCGTGATACCCCTGGATAGACAATCGGCCATGTTCTTTTCAACCTGTTGGTCATGATTCTTTTTTACCGCTCGGACGATTTTAAGATTTGAAAATAAGGTGGGGTTCACCATTTGTACATGGCAATGAACATTAAAAAGGCCGGGCAGTACGGTTTTTCCTTTCAGGTCGATGGTAAGGTCAGGTTTCATCTCTGTCGATTCTCCCTCGAGACCCGGCATGGCGGCGATTTTCCCGTCTTTGATAATTACGTTGACCCCTTGATCGAAGAAACAGCCGTTTATAACATCCGCAAATCTGGCGTTTGTCAGTTCCACCACCACATCGGCTCCCGGCTGGTAATCTTTGGCAAAGCTGGTCTCGTAAGAATTTCCCATTTTGTACTCCTTTGAATTACTGATTCACTTTTGACTGCGCAGAAAAATAAGATAGCGTGCCGCAAAACAAAGATAGGCGGTATATCCGACCGGGATTCATCCGGAAATTTTCATCGATCCATGCATGTTGCTATTCTTTCAACTGGGTGGTGGTTTGTCAATATAGACATCCGTGAAATATACTGACACCCATCGCTTCGGCCAACTGCCCCTGGGTGACAGCCAGTGGCTCCATAAACTCTTCAACGCCTAAAACCATGACCATCCTAAAGGTTTCCCCAGAGGTGAACTTCACGTATTCAGTAATATTTGATAATTCTGGCAAAAACACCTACAATTTGATACGTATGGTTCAAAAAAGCGAAAAATTCCTGGTAAAAAGAGCCAGTCGATACGATTAGTCCAGAAGCAATCAAGCAAATAAAATCAATAATCAATAAAGAGTTTTAAAGTATTTATTGGGTCCATATGGATAAAAATCCCCAATGGCGGTTCCGGGAGATGCGGCCCGGCGAAATCAATGTCGATCCCATTGAAGGTGAATTTTTCACCACCGAGGCCATCGGCAGTATCACTGATGCATTG